>JAFGTS010000006.1 GCA_016933965.1 Deltaproteobacteria bacterium
AGCCCATAACTGCTTAAAAATACTGGATTCCGTGTCAAGCACGGAATGACAAGCCAGAGCAGAATCGACTTTTTGCGAGTGCATCATAATGAAGCGTCAAGCGAAATAACGATCAACTATTTTCCGAATCCCGACTCTCGAATCCCGATCCCTGCCTTTGTATATGGACGTTTTACGAAGTCTCCGGGGACGGCTCACGATTCGGCGCGCCGAACGAATTCATCCCACCGGCTGTCAACGTGATGTTGAAAGCGATTGAGCTGCTCGATGCTCATCTTCTTGAAACGACTCTGCCGCTCGACATAGCTGACGACGGGCTGGCGCTTGCCTTTCTTGGCCAGTGTCTCGCTTCTTCCCGTGAACCGGAATTTTCCGTCCTCGATCTCAAAGAGGGGAAACACGCCCGTTTCCACCGCGAGTTTTCCGATCCGTACCGTGTCCTTTGCCGGGTATCCCCAGCCCGGGGGGCAGGGCGTGTCGATGTGGATATACCGGGTGCCCTTGATCCTCTTTGCCTTGACGAACTTGTCATAAAGATCGGCGGGATAGGCGGGTGATACGGTTGCCAGGTAGGGAATATCATGGGCTTCCATGATCTTGATCAGGTCCTTCTTTTTTTCCTGCTTGGTCAGGATGGGCGTCGTGGTCGTCAGTGCTCCCATGGGTGTCGCTCCGGACCTCTGGGTTCCCGTGTTCATATAGGCTTCGTTGTCATAGCAGGCAAAGATGAAATCCGTGTTTCTCTCGGCGGCGCCGCTGAGCGACTGGATTCCCATGTCATAGGTGCCGCCGTCTCCCGTGAGCGCCAGAACGGTGATGTCGGGACGGTTCAGTGCCTTCAGGGCCGCGACTATCCCCGAGGCGGAGGCGGCATTTCCGGCGAAGGTGATGTTGATCGCCGGAACGATGACCGAGCAGACGGGATAAAGCCCGTGGAGAACGCAGAGGCAGCTGGGGGGAATGGCCACGATGGTATTTTCCCGAAGCGCCTTGAGGATGAAACGATAGGCCAGGGAAAGGCCGCATCCCTGGCAGGATCGGTTGCCGGGAAGTATGTATTCGGTTTCGTTTATTCTGAATATATTTTCCTGCATTTCTTCTACCCCGTGTGACAATTCAGCCAGAATGTTTTATTGTCCCGGTCTCCCCGCTCCATCATTTCGATGGAGGACGCCACCGCTTCTGACAATTCCCGTGCCTTGACGTCACGGCCGCCGATCCCAGAGATGTAGTTGTGAACAGGCGCCTTCACCTCGCTGCCGTAAAGCGCCGATTTCAGGTCCGTCGACATGCCTCCGGTGAAGCCGTAGCTGACACACTTTTCAAATACGACGATCATCTTCGCCCGGGCGAAGGCGTTTCGAACTTCTGATATCGGGAAGGGACGGAAAACCCTGATGCCGACTGCACCGGCCTTGATTCCTTCTTTTCGAAGGGCGTCAACGGCGACGGTCGTCTCGGCGGCTATGGAACCCATGCCTGTCAGGAGGATGTCGGCGTCTTCGGTCAGGTATTCCCATATCATGCCGCCGTGATCACGGCCGAAGAGCCGGGCGAATTCATCGCTCGCCCGCTCGATGACGGGAGCCGAGTCCAGCAGTGCCGCCTGCAGCTTGTAGCGCATTTCCATGTAGCCGTCGCACAGGACCCCCTCGGCGTTTTCCCGCCGCCAGGGGAAAAAGACGGGGTTGACGGTCCGGGGGTGTTCCGGCGAAATCTCGGTGTGCGGCTTGTACGGCGGCAGGTATTCCCGCACCGTACTTTCTTCGGGAATTTCCACGGGCATCATGGTGTGGGACAGAACGAACCCGTCGTAGCAGACCATGACGGGAATATATACCGATTCGGCGATCCGGTAAGCCTGGATGATCGTGTCGATGATCTCCTGGTTGTTGCGGCAGTACATCTGGATCCACCCGGCGTCCCGTTGGGAAAAGGAATCCTGCTGGTCGTTGAAAATGGACCAGGGTGCCCCTACGCCGCGGTTCACGCAGCACATGACGATGGGAAGCCGCGAGCCGGCGGCCCAGTGGATCTGTTCGTGCATGTAGAGAAGCCCGTTGGCGCTCGTCGCGGTGAAGACCCGGGCCCCCACGGTCGACGCCGAGATACAGACCGTCAACGCCGAATGTTCACCCTCAACCCGGACATATTCGGCCCGCAGCTCTCCGCTTTCCACGTAGGTCGAGAGCTTTTCCGACAGGCTGGTCTGGGGGGTGATCGGATAGGCGGCTATGACATGGGGTTTCACGAGCTTGACCGCCAGGGACGCCGCCTCGTTACCCGTAATGATCCTGACGTCACTCATCGTCACATTCCACCTTTCTTACCATCCTGATGGCATTCGGTGGGCATTCTTCCGCGCAGATGCCGCACCCCTTGCAGTAGTCGAGATTTATCCGCACCGGGATGGACATGGAAACAACGCCGTCGGGACAATAGAGCCAGCAGAGAAAGCAGGCGGCCTTGTTCTTTGAGGAGGGGATGCACTTGGTGTGATCGATGACCGGTTTCAGATCGCTCCAGTCCCCCGTTTTCCCTGCTTCACCGATGGCCGGGGAGCAGATACCCGCGATATTCGTGTCTTGTTTCTCCATTGTCAGTCTTCCTTCGGTGCGCCGGTTCGCTCGTAGGCGATCCTGATGGCCTCAAAATTTGCGTAAGCCTGATCTTCGGCCATTTTTTTCCTGATCCCCCGCTGAATATTGTCCAGCGTGATCAATCCGGACATTTTTACAAAGGACCCGACAAGCGGCGTGTTTACCGTCGGCAGGCCGCCGACAAAAAGACGCTGTTCCCGGGCTATGCGGGCGGCATCGATGACAACGGCGCTGTGGCAGCCGTTCAATGACAGGTCCTCCAGACAGCGCGACGTGTTGATGATGATGGTCCCGGTTTCCTTCAACCGTTCCGGGATGTTCATGATGTCGAGGAGTGATTCGTCGAGCACGACGGCGTAATCGGCGTATTCGATCTGTGAAAAGGTCCGGATGGGCTCTTCCGATATTCTCGTTGAGGCGGTCAGCGGGGCCCCCCGTCTCTCCGGACCGAAGGTCGGGGCCGTCGTCACTCCCTTGAAGCCCTGAATATAGGCTGATTCCGCGACGATCTCCGATGCCAGGACGACACCCTGTCCGCCCCTGCCGTACCAGATGATTTCATACATGGCCGTTCCCTCATGCACGCCCCGGGCGTGCGTGTACAGGTAAAAAAAAGGCCATGGGTGAGTCACCCATGGCCTCCTTGCTTCTCTGTTTCTTCCTTTACATCCAACGATGAACAGGCCACGGGTATGTCACCCTGGTAAGAGCGAGGCACAAGAGGTATAAAAGGCTTTTTCGCTGCACTGTTCGTTCCGTCCGGCCTGTCATGGTATAACCATGAAGAATTCCGCAATTCCTATACCAAACGGTTCGGAATGTCAACAGCTATTTTTGACTGATTCTGAGCTGTTGACGCGCTCCGGGGTATCTGTTACAGGATAAAAGATCCCGCCGGGCGGGGGAATCCGGTGAGTAGAAAGCCGGAAGACCAAAGGGAGATTGAAGGAGGAGTTGCGATGGATCTTGGATTACAGGGTAAGACGGCCTTTGTCGCCGGCGGGAGCATGGGGCTTGGTAAAGCCGTGGCGATGGAACTGTGCCGGGAAGGAACACGGGTGACCATCTGCGCCCTCGATGATCCTGAACTGCCGAAAGCGGTGAAGGAGATCGCCGGCGAAACGGGCGGCGAGATATATGCCGTCGCCGCCGATCTCGCCGATGCAGAGCAGGCACAAAAAGCCGTCCGCGAATCACTGGATCGGTTCGGGAGCCTCGATATCCTGGTGAATAACGCCGGTGGTCCCCCATCGGTCCCCTTTCTCGAGATCGATGACGGTCTGTGGGAATTCGGGTTCAGGCTGAATCTTCTGAGCACCATCGTCATGACCCGGGAAGTGATCCCGGTCATGAAGGAACGAAAATGGGGGCGGATCATCAACATGACCTCCATTTCGGTGAAACAGCCCATCGATGGCCTTATCCTTTCAAACACGATCAGATCGGGTGTGATCGGTCTCGCGAAGACCCTCTCCACCGAGCTGGCCCCCTTCAACATTACCGTCAACAGTGTATGTCCCGGTTACACCCTCACGGATCGAGTGAGAAATCTCGCCGCGGCCGTCGCCGGGAAGGAGAATACGACACCCGAGGCGGTCATCGCCCGGTGGGAGGCCGCCATTCCCATGGGCAGGCTTGGAACACCGCAGGAATTCGCCAGCCTGGTCACCTTTCTTGCCTCGGAACGTTCCGGGTACATCACAGGAGCGGCGATCCAGATAGACGGGGGCTGGTATAAGGGGGTGATGTGAAAATACGATTAGCGGATTAGGGATTACCGGATTACGGATTAGTGAGGTCGAATCCCGAATCCCCGATGACCCATTCCATCTGCTCCAGAAGAGGTGGGAACGTTTCCGGGTTAAGGGCCGATATGGGCGTTGCCCTGTATCGGTCGCAGAGCGTTTTCAGCAGTGTCTTGTCGGAGACCCGGTCCTCCTTGTTGAAGACAAGGAGCCTGTTCTTGTGCATCAGGTCAAGTTCTTCAAGGATCGTCATGACGGCCTCGATATGTTCTTCGAAGTTCGGGTTCGATATATCGACGACGTGAAGAAGCAAGTCCGCTTCGTGGAGTTCTTCCAGTGTGGCGCGGAAAGCCGCAAAAAGCTCCTTGGGAAGATTTCTGATGAATCCCACCGTGTCGGTGATGATCGCTTCCGTATCCCGGGGAAATCGGAGGCGGGAGCTTTTCGGGTCAAGGGTGGCGAAGAGCTTGTCTTCTGTCAGGACGGAGCTGTCGGTCAGCATGTTCAGAAGCGTCGATTTGCCGGCGTTCGTGTAGCCGACGATGGAAATGACGGGAAGTGCCTTTCGCTTCCTTTTTTCTCTTCGTTGGTTCCTGCCCTTCCTGACGGTTTTCAGCTCTTTTTCGAGATGGTTGATCCGGTCGTAGACCCTCCGCCGGTTGATCTCGAGCTTTGTTTCGCCCGGGCCTCTACCCCCGATGCCGCCGGTGAGCCGGGACATGGCCGTGTTCTTGGTTATCAGGCGGGGGAGCAGATATTTGAGCTGGGCCAGTTCCACCTGGATCTTGCCTTCCCTCGAATGCGCCCGTTGTGAGAAAATGTCGAGGATCAGCTGTGTGCGGTCTATGACCCTGAGCTCGGTGAAATCCGCGATGCAACGGATCTGTGCCGGTGTCAGCTCGTGATCGAAAATGAGAATATTGGCGCCGATCTGCAGGGCCCGGATCACCAGGTCAGACAGTTTCCCCCTGCCCAGAACATACTTGGGGTCGATCCTGTCCCGGTGCTGAACGATGGAATCGAATACCTCAACACCCGAGGAACGCGCGAGTTCCCTGAGTTCCGCCATGGAGTTCTCACCGTCAAGACGCAGGTCCGTTTCAACCCTGACCAGGATGGCGCGGTTCCGGGAATCGACCTTCCGCGCCGTCTGTTTCCGTGCCATTTCGTCTTCCAGGGCCTGGATGAATTCAAGAAAGTCGACTTCGAGTTCCGACGGCCGTGCCGGTTCCATCTGAAACCAGTAAGTTCCCTGTTGGTTTTCCGGAATGAGATGGGCCGTGTGAACCTTCCCCGGAAGCCCCTTGTCATCCACCTCTATGGCGCAGACCAGATCGAGACGGAGCATGGCGAGGTCCGTCAGGTCGTCCCTGGTGAGTGATTCGCCGTTCAAATGGGTGTGCAGCAGTCTCAGGCCTTTGAGCCGTGTTGATGAAGCCCTGAATCCATCCAGGTTCGGTATGACGATTTCTTTGTGATCTCCGCAGATCACGTAGTTGATTTCACCACGTCGGCTCACAAGGATTCCGATCTGACGGTTAATATCGCGCGATATTTCGGTCAGGTTTCTGGCGAGATCATGGGGAAGGATGGTCCGTGGCGGGATTTTTCTTCTGTAAAGCTGCTGTATCTTTCTGATTTCCGCGGCTTTCAGCCCGGTTACGTTACCGTAGATCCTGTTTATTGCCGGCACCTCGCTTGTATGAAACCAACGGTCCCCTTATTGAGGGTCCCTGTGTTTTTCAGCCTACCATGGCGCATTGAACCATTCAACAGAAAAAACCCCGGGCAAAGCCGGGGTCGCTGTCCTGTCTGTCCTTTTTCAGCCGGGAAGTTCAGAAGTTCACCGTCAGCTTGTTCAGCAGAAGATAATCGTCATTGCCCTCATTGCTGATTCCGGCATCCTTGGTCGGCTCTCCCGCCATGAGGTATCCGAACCCGATCATGTAGTCGAGGTTATCGTAAAGCTTGTAGGTTGCCGTGACATCTATCTCCTGGCCGTAATCAGCGTTCAATCTTCCTTTTTTCTCGTTTACCCGGGCGAACGTATAGGAGGCGGTCAGGGTCAGTTCATCGAAGGGTGATGTTCCGAAGAACAACTGGTAAAGACTGGCGTTCGTCATGGATATTTCTACGTCCTCATCCGGTGAGAACCCGTATTCCTTCCCCCAGTGATCGAGGGCGTCGTTCCAGAGGATCAGGCAGGGATCCCAGCCGTTTCCCCCGGTCAAAACTCCTTCCACATTGTCCGTGTCGGGATCGTCACCTCTGACGAAGGCGTACATCGCCCCAACGAATGATTGTCCCAGGTCATACTTCGCCTTGAGGTACCATGAGTAGGATGCGATGTCACTTTCCGCGTATCCCACGGATATCTTCCGCTCAAGGTCGTTTTGAACCGTGCCCCAGGCATAATTGACCTGACCTTCCAGGTAGGTCGGTCCCATACTGGCTTTGAAATAGGGTGAAAGGATATGGTACCGCGTCCGTGATCCGGAACGAACCCGTTCGTCCCCGTTGTCGATGACCAGGGTATAGAGCATTCCACCTTCTATTTCCTCATCCCGGTAAACGGCGCCCGCCGCGTATCTGTCGTCGGCGGTGAAAGGCAGGATGGGATCGGACGTCTGTTCCATCGTTTTTTCCGTAAAGAAAACCAGCGATACGGGACTTTCCGCGGGTGTAACGATTATCCGGGGACCGCTCTTCGATGTTGAGCCGAATCCCGTTCCCCAGGCGTCACGGGCACGGACGTATCCGATATCAACAGTACCCAAGGTGGTCATGAAACGCAGGATGGTCGGATCGCTTTGAAAAGGCTTGACGCCGGACAGGAATTCCGTTCCTGTGTGGTTCGTCGCTTCGCTCGGCATCAGGCGGTGGGAGGTTTTAAAAAGGGGAACCCTTTGGATGCCCGACAGACGATATTTCTCTGCCGCACAGATGGATGAATCCGTATAGACAGTATCTGATATAAAATGATAAGAATCCGTTGCTTCGACGGGTATGCCGGTAAGACAGAACACCGTCAGAAGAAACAGCCCCATAATCGGTTTTTTCACCGAGATATCCTCCCAAATACCCGAGCAAAAACCCTTTCGGAACTTGCCTGTTCCAATGTCCCTGTGTAAACTATACCTCCCTTTTTTCTATCAGAACCAGCCTTTTCCTCCGATATTCTTTCCTATCAATGCCTTGTTATTGTGTCAAGAAATTATTTTTATAGCCTTTTTGGTGCCGCCGTTCCCTTTTTAGACAGTCCGAAACGTTAAAGGAAGTGGCAGAGGGGCAAAGCGACAGAGTGACAAAGTGAAAAACGTGAAACCTGTGATATCCAGTGTTCCTTCAGATCCCCCTTTGGCAAAGGGGGATCAAGGGGGATTTTAATATGAAAATCCTTCCCCATCTCCTCTTTTACGAAGGAAGGATAGAAATTCTTGAATCCCACGGAAACATTTCAATGGTCGCTTAAAAAGTGATGAAGCCTGAACGGAAGCCCCTTAGAATTGTTCGAGCAACTCCTTCTTTTTCCGTTCGTAGTCCTCCTCGGTGATGAGCCCCTTGTCAAGGAGTCCCTTCAGGGTCTCCAGTTTTGTCGTGATATCCCCGGCAGGAGCAGGTTGTTCCGTTACGGCGGGTTGCGTGACCGCCGGTGACGATGCCGCTTCGGGTGACGTGACGACGCCGATGGTTCCCGCGTAGGGAGAGAATCGAATGCTGTCATTGCTTCTCTTCACGAATGCCCCGAGAAACTGTTTCTGCTCGGGGGAGGCGTTCCTGGCTTCCACCATGCCCTCACAGCGAGCCGCATCGAGTACTTCGAAATACATGATGTAGAGAACGGATTTATTGCCGAAATCGATCCGCTTGTCGAAGGCTTTTACCAGCAGGCATTCGGGGACGGTGTATCCCTTTGCGGTAAGAATGTCGACTTCATCGTCGGGAAACAGGCGCGACGAAGTATACAGCTGGTAACGGTATTCATCGCCCAGTATATTGATGTTCCCCGACTCGATGCCGGTATCGATCCAGTTTCGAGAGGAATCGAACGTCACCAGGCTTGGATCACCGATGAGGGAGTATATGCGGATTACCACCCCCTCTTTCAGGACGCCCGACGTGCCGGGAAGTCCGAAAAGGTGGGAAACCTTGCTCATTCGTGCCTCGTCGCGAGCGGTTCCGACCCCTCCCTGCCGCTCTATGTTCCGTGACTCTTCAACGGTGCCGATGAAGTCCAAGGTCCTGTCCATGGTGATCCGGACCGGTGGATCGGCCGGTGAAACAAATTCGTGATCATCAAGATACCGGTCCGTTCCGATGCTCTGAAGTTGATCGGAGAAATCCTTTTTTATCTTTTCTGCTTCCGTGCAGGCGGTGCATCCGACAGAAAAAGCAATTATAATCAATAATATCAAAAAATTCCTCATTTCGAGAACTCCTTCACGTGTGATGGGCGGGGGGCCGATTCATGGCTGTGGCCTGCGCCGAAGCGGTGTTTTTTTGTCTCTTGAAGCGTATATAGGGGGGAAAAGAATGGAATGTCAATGGGAAAAAATGACTTGACAAGCGGGAAAAGCGATGGTAGCTTCGCGACAACATTGGAAATTCAGGCGTATAGTTATGCGAAAAATACAAAAGGGAGGGGGTGGTTTCGGAAAACAAAAATGTTGTATATGTAAACGGCACAGTAAACGGGTTTAAGCTAATGAACAATTAGGAGGAAATAGATATGAAAAAAGTACTCGTAGTACTCTTGGCTCTGGGCCTTGTCGTGGCATTCAGCATGCCCGCCTCGGCACTGGAGAACATCTTTGGCGGGTATTGGCGTACGCGCGCCATCATGGAGAAAAACTTTACCGGTGACGATTCGGAAGCCATGGACCTGCAGCAGGTCGATACCCGGACCCGCCTCTATTACACGGCGAAATTCACCGATTATTTCAAGTTCGTCAACAAGTTCGAGTTTGATGCAGTGTGGGGCACCGGTCCGTTGGGAGACATCGGGTCCGATGGACAGGTCTTCGAGATCAAAAACTCCTACGTTGATTTCACCGTTCCTTCAGTGAACATAAAGGCCGGTATCCAGGGTTTCGTCCTTGGCCGCGGGTTCCTCTTCGATGACGACGCTTCGGGACTGAAGGTCACCTACTTCAAGGACAACCTCCTGGTTCCCTTTGTATGGGTGAAGGCCTTTGAAGGCGGCGCCGGCAAGGACATGAACGACCGGGACGTCGATGTTTACGTCCTCGCTCCCATCATCAAGATGGACAAGATCACAGTGAGCCCCTACGCGGTGTGGATGACCTCGCAGGATATCAATGGCTGGGGCGTCAATCTGGGAAATCCCCTTCTTACAATAGCAGAGTCTTGTGATGTCTACTACCTCGGTCTCGATGTGGACGCCGACCTGGGTGCTGCCAGTGTGTGGTTTACCGGTATTTACGAGTTCGGTGATGCCGATGTAAATGCTGCTGTATATCAGGCCATTTATGGGGTTGCGCCCCCCGCGGATTCCGTTGATGTCAGTGCATACCTCATAGCCCTTGGCGGCAGTGCTGATGTTACCGATATGGCCAGTGTCCATGGCGAGTTCTTCTATGCCACCGGCCAGGAAGACGGCCTGGGAACGGTCATCTTCAATGGTGATGACCTGGATGCCTTCACCGTTACCGCCGGTCAGAGCTATTACTGGGCGGAGATCATGGGTCTTGGCATATTTGACGAGCAGGCCTCTAACGGTTCCTGTGCCGACGGGATTTCCGACATCATGGCCGTCAACCTGGGTGCCACTGCGAAGCCCATGGACAAACTGTCCGTGACCCTCGACCTGTGGTATGCCACGCTGGCTGAGGATGATGCCAATGGCGAGGACGACCTGGGAACGGAAGTCGACCTGATCGTTACATACAACCTGATGGAAAATCTGAACCTCGATTTCGTCGCCGCTTACCTCTTTGCCGGCGATGCAACGACGGGTAAGGCGAAAGACGATGCCAATCCTTACGAGATCGGCACCCGCCTGTCCTTAAGCTTCTAAGGACACCCTGTAGCACGTACTTCGGAAAAGGCCGGGGGCATCTGCTTCCGGCCTTTTTTTTGCCGAAAGATTAACAACTTCGTAAAAAGTCCATATGCTGCGTTGCGCTTCATCCTTCGTCATTGCGACGTACGCAACAGTACGCCTCATTCCTCAGGATTCGCGCGCCTTGCCTATGGACTTTTTACGTAGCTGTCTCGTTTACTCTGATCCCGATCAGCCTTTCAATCGCTTTCATGGTGTGTGAAGCAACAACTGGATTTTAGAGTGAGTTCGAGCATAAGGGCAGCGGCGTATTCACGATCGGGCATTTTGAATACCCCTCGCCGTTCAGAAAAGAGGGTGTTCACACCCCGGAAATTCGACCGGCGTTGACCGCTTGTGAGGATGTTTTTTCCGTCCCATTACCGGTTCCCTGCTTCCCTTGTTTTCAAAGGTTTTGAGTTAATTCGGCCCCTCTTTTGAAAGTCCGTTGTTCTTCCTATTTTTTTCTTGACAGTGGATACATTTTTTGATTACCTTCCGTGAGTTAGTGTCATGTGACCTTGAGTCATATTATGACCTTTGTTTATCTGTCTGGTTTTTGAATCTTTGCATTTTTAATCGAGCATAAGGACAGGACGGAAGACCATTAAATAGCAAAAAAATGGAGGTAGTTGGACTATGGCAGAAGAGAAGGTGCAGTTGAAGGATGTCTATCCCGTACCGGAGTGGATTCGTAAGGGTGCGTGGATCAGCAGCAAGGAGCAGTACGAGGAACTCTATAAGAGATCGATCGAAGATCCTGAGGGATTCTGGGGTGAGGTCGCCGAGGAGTATGTGACGTGGTTCAAGAAATGGGACAAGGCTGAAGATTATAATTTCGACATGAGAAAAGGTCCCATCTATGTCAAATACTTCGACGGCGGTCAGCTCAATGTTTCTTATAATTGCCTCGACAGGCACCTGGAAAAGAGAGGCGACCAGGTTGCCATCCAGTGGGAAGGCAACGAGCCCGGTGAGGACAAGGCGTTCACCTATAAGGACCTCCACGAGCAGGTCTGCAAGTTCGCCAATGTGCTCAAGGCCCACGGGATCAAAAAGGGCGACAGGGTCTGTCTGTATCTTCCCATGATCCCCGAGCTTGCCATCGCCATGCTTGCCTGTACCCGGATCGGCGCGATCCACAGCATCGTCTTCGGCGGATTTTCCTCCGATGCGCTGCGGGACAGGATCCAGGACAGCGAAGCGAAACTTCTCGTTGTCTGTGACGGTACCTTCCGTGGTTCCAAGGCCGTTCCCCAGAAGGCGAACTCCGACGCGGCCCTGACGACCTGTCCGTCGGTGAAGACGGTCGTCGTCGTTGAGCGGGTCGGCGACAAGATCAAGTGCGACTGGACGGAAGGAAAGGACCTGTGGTGGCATGATGAAATGGCGAAAGTGAACGCCGAATGTGAGCCGGTCCCGATGGAGGCGGAAGACCCCCTCTTTATCCTTTACACCTCGGGTTCCACGGGAAAACCGAAGGGCGTCATGCATACCACCGGTGGCTATCTTACCTACGTCGCCTACACTCACAAGATGATATTCGATTACCATGAAGGCGATATTTACTGGTGCACCGCCGACATCGGCTGGGTAACGGGACACAGCTACATCGTCTACGGACCGCTCTGTAACGGGGCGACGTCGATCATGTTCGAGGGTGTTCCGAATTATCCCAACATGAGCCGCTTCTGGAAGATCGTCGAAAAATACAAGGTCAACATTTTCTATACGGCACCCACGGCCATCCGTGCCATCGCCAAGGAAGGCGACACCTGGGTGAAGGCCGCCGATATATCCTCACTGAGGATTCTCGGTACCGTCGGCGAGCCCATCAATCCCGAAGCGTGGAACTGGTATTTCAACCTGATCGGCCGCGGTGAATGCCCCATCGTCGATACCTGGTGGCAGACGGAGACGGGCGGCATTCTGATCACGCCCCTTCCCGGCGCGATCGATATCAAACCGGGCATGGCCACGGTTCCCTACATGGGTGTCTGGCCGGTCCTGCTCAATGACGAGGGCAAGGAACTGACGGAAACGGTCACCTCCGGCGCCCTGTGCATGAAGAAGCCCTGGCCGGGGATCATGAGAGGCGTCTATGGCGATCCCAAGCGATTCCAGGAAACCTACTTTGAGCAGTTCCCCGGATACTATGTCGCCGGTGACGGTGCGCGGCGGGATAAGGACGGCTACTACCAGATCACCGGTCGGATCGACGACGTTATCAACGTTTCCGGTCACAGAATGGGAACGGCAGAGGTTGAGAGCGCCCTCGTCGCCCATGACAAGGTCGCCGAAGCGGCCGTCGTCGGCTATCCGCATGAGATCAAGGGTCAGTCGATCTATGCCTTTGTGACCCTGAACGCCGGTGTCGAGAAAACCGATGAACTGAAGAAAGAGCTGGTGGCGCATGTCAGAAAAGAGATCGGTCCCATTGCCACCCCTGAGAAGATCCAGTGGGCCGACGCACTTCCCAAGACGAGAAGCGGCAAGATCATGAGAAGGATCCTTAAAAAGGTTGCCGCCCATGAAATTTCCGACCTGGGAGACACTTCAACCCTGGCCGATCCGTCGGTCGTTGACGACATCGTCAATAACAGAGTCTGAGAGCAGCACACGGGGCCGGGCCGTTTCACGACGGTCCGGCCCATTTAAAATCTTTGCATGAAAAAACTGAGGATGAGTGGTCCTGGACGCAAGGCAGGAAATCATTTGTCCGCGAAAGGAGGTTGTTGTGAACATTGTTGCATGTGTAAAACAGGTTCCTGATACGGAAGCGTTGATCAAGGTGAAACCGGACGGCTCCGGTATCGACGAAGGCGGGATCAAATGGGTCATGAATCCCTATGATGAGTATGCCGTGGAAGAAGCTTTGAAGCTGAAAGAAGCGAAGGGCGGCGAAGTGACGATCGTGACCGTCGGTCCGGCTCGTGCTATTGAGTCGATCCGCACCGCTCTCGCCATGGGCGCCGAAAAGGGCATTCATATCAGCGATCCGGCCCTTGACAATGCTGATGCTTACAACACGGCGGCCGCTCTTGCCGCGGCGATCAAGGGTGTCAATCCCGATATCATTTACTGCGGTATGAGAGCGATCGACGATGACAACGGTCAGGTCGGTTCGGTGCTGGCGGAACTTCTTGGTCTTCCTCAGGTAACGGTCGTAACGAAGATCGATTACGAAGAGGGAAAGATCAAGGCCGTAAAGCCGATCGAAGGTGCCCAGCTCCTTATCGAAAGTCCCCTTCCCTGTGTCGTCACGGCGCAGAAGGGATTGAACGAGCCCCGGTATGCGTCACTGCCGGGTATTATGAAGGCAAAGAAGAAACCCGTCGATGTGAAGGACGCGGCGGCACTCGGTGTTTCCGTGGCCCCGAAATCAAAGGTTGCCAAAATGACGCCCCCTCCAGAGAGAGCTCCCGGTAAGATCATCGCCGGCGATGATCCGGCTGCAAAAGCCGCCGAGCTGGTCAGGCTTCTGAGGGAAGAGGCCAAGGTAATATAAAAGAAAGGGAGGTGGATGAATCATGGCAAAAGGTGTATGGATTGTAGCGGAACAGAGAGACGGAGCCTTACGTAAGGTTTCTTTCGAAATAGCCAGCGCGGCGAGAAAACTGGCCGATGAACTGGGAGTTGAAGTGTGCGCAGTTCTCCTGGGGTCCGGTGTCGAAGGACTGGCTCCCGAGCTGGGAAAATACGGTGTTGATAAAGTATATGTGGCCGATGACGCCGCCTTTGCGCAATACACGACCGATGCTTATGCCGCGGCCGTCGCGAAAGTGGTCAAGGAAAACGATGGGGCCATCCTGCTTCTCGGTGCCTCGGTACAGGGGAAAGACCTGTCGTCACGACTGGTCGGTGCGCTGGCCACGGGAATGGCTTCAGACTGCGTGGAACTCGGCATCGCCGACGGCAAGCTTCTTGCGAAGCGGCCCATGTACGCTGGTAAGTGCTTCGGAGAGGTCGTGACCGACGTGACTCCCCAGATGGCGTCCCTGCGGCCCAACGTGTTTGCCGTCGTGGAAAACGCGAAAGCAGGCGAAGTTGTCAAATTTGACGCCGGACTCGATGCCGGTGCCCTGAAAACAAAGGTCCTGGAAGTCCAGAAGGACGCCAGCGGCAAGGTCGACCTCACCGAGGCCGACAAGATCGTTTCAGGCGGGCGCGGTATGAAGGGACCGGAAAATTACACTATTCTGGAAGAACTGGCAGGCGTGATCGGTGCCACCGTCGGCGCGTCGAGAGCATCCGTTGATGCCGGCTGGCGGCCCCAGAGCGATCAGGTCGGGCAGACGGGCAAGGTCGTGTCCCCGAACCTGTACGTTGCCTGCGGTATTTCAGGCGCCATCCAGCATCTGGCCGGTATGAGCTCCTCGAAATACATCGTCGCGATCAATAAGGATCCGGAAGCTCCCATCTTCGCGAAGGCCGATTACGGTATCGTTGATGACCTGTTCAAGGTGGTTCCCGAGATCACGAACGCAGCGAAGAAAATCATGTAACAGCGGACATGTTCGGCGTCCGGGGTATTCCCCCGGACGCCGCTTCATTACCGCGATCCGCACCGACTTGTTCTTTTACTGGAAAATGATGACGCGACATAATCGAGAGCCCCTTTGGAATGCATGGCAGTATCCCAGCGGGCCTTTCGTTCGATATAGACGTCATGAAGCGTATTTAAGTGAGAGGGAGGCGTTATGGCACACGGTGGACACATATACACGGTAGGGAACGAAGGGAGAGAAGTTTTCTGGAACGCCCCGTTTCCGACGGAACCGATTCTCTTCATTCTGACAGCCATTGTTCTCGTCATATTCGGTTATGGACTGTACCGGCGCTGGCAGATGTGGAAGGCTATCGGGAAACCGGAAGACAGGACGGATCAGCCGGGAGAACGGATCAAGGCACTCATCATTAATGGTTTGCTGCAGGCGCGCACCTTCAGAGAGTCATACGCCGGCATTCTGCATGCATTGATTTTCTTTGGATTTGCTGTTTTAATCTTCGGCGCCGCCATTGACGCAACCCAGTTTCACATCGGACTCCCCTTCTTTCACGGACCCTTCTATCTGTGGTTTTCATTAACAATGGAAATATTCGGGCTTGCCGTTCTGATCGGTGTCGTTATGGCACTGATGCGGCGGTATATTCAGAAACCCGATCTTCTTGGATACCGGGGTATACCCGACAATACGGCCGATGACGCCATCGTGCTTATCATCATCGCCGGCATCGTGGTGACGGGATTTTTCATTGAGGCCCTGCGGCTCCATGTCAACGTCAACGTCGATGGTTTTACCTGGGGCCACTGGTCATTTGTCGGCTATGCCCTGTCAAAGACCTTCACGGGCGTCAACTTTGATACGGCACGGATCTTCCATAAAGTTCTCTGGTGGACCCACGCCTTTCTGACATTTGCCTTCATCGCCTATCTGCCATGGTCCCGACTGCTTCATATCATTACCACACCGGTGAACCAGTACATGAAGTCGCTGAAGCCGGCGGGCTATCTCGAGCCGATAGCCGATTTCGAAACGGCCGAGTCCTTTGGTGTGGGGCGGCTTGAAGATTTTACCTGGAAACAGATCTTTGATTCCGATGCCTGCACGCGCTGCGGCCGTTGTCAGGATGGATGCCCGGCCTATCTCTCCGGTAAGCCCCTGTCGCCGAAGAAGCTGATCCAGGATATTAAAAAACACTGGGAAGAGAGGGTGCCGATCGTCATGGCCGCCAGAAAAGCGGCCGGGGAAGAGGGTGAACCCGAAATCCCGGCGCCGGAAAAGGCCCTGCTCGGTGAAGTTATCGATATGCACGAACTGTGGGCCTGTACAAACTGCATGTACTGCATGGAGAACTGTCCCGCCTTCGTCGAGCACGTGCCGAAGATCGTCGGGATGCGGCAGTACAAGGTACTGATGGATGCCGATTTCGCCCCGGAACTCCAGCTGACCTACCGGAACATGGAAAACAATTCCAACCCCTGGGGAGTTGGTGCCCATCTGCGCGGTGAGTGGGCCCAGGGCTTGGATATAAAGACCCTGGCCGAGGACCCGAATGTTGAGTACCTCTTCTATGTCGGCTGTTCCGGCTCCTTTGACGACCGTGCCAAGAAGGTATCCATCGCTCTGGCGAAGATTCTGAAAACCGCCGGTGTCAGTTTCGGTATCCTCGGGGCCGAGGAAGGGTGCTGCGGCGACTCCGCCATGAGGGGTGGGAATGAGTACCTCTATCAGACCCTGGCACAGATGAATATCGAGACCATGAACGGCTACGGTGTGAAAAAGATCATCTGTTCCTGTCCCCACGGGTACAATGCCCTTAAGAAGGATTATCCCCATTTCGGCGGCAACTATGAGGTCTATCATCATTCGGAAATTCTCGCCGACTTGATCGCTCAGGGAAAGATACAGCTGAAAAAGCCGGTGGAAGGGATTTTTACCTATCATGATTCCTGTTTCCTGGGGCGGTACAACAACGTGTACGAACAGCCTCGAAAGACCCTGAACGCCGTCCCCGGCATGAAACTTGTTGAGATGGAACGGAATTATGCGAAGAGTTTCTGCTGCGGCGCCGGCGGCGGCAGAATGTGGATGGAAGAGGATATCGGCGAGAGGATCAACGATATGAGAGCCGATCAGGCGATCGAGGTGAATGCCGGGACGATTGCCGTCGGATGCCCCTTCTGTCTGACCATGATGGCCGACGGTATCAAGGACCGGGGTAAGGAAGAAGAGATGAAAGCCCTCGACATCGCGGAAATAGTCTGGGCTGCCATGGGCCTTGAAGAAAAACCGAAAGAGACCGGAGCGGCCGAAGAAAGCCCGGCCGATGCGGCGGAAAAAACCGAGTAGCCGCACCTCAGGGAATCGCCATGAAACAGAAGCCCCCGAAAAGGCTGTGCCTTCGGGGGCTTTTTTGTGGCGCCTGAAAGGATCCTTTTGAGGGACATGACATGTATGAAGGGTTTGATCCAGAAAGCATGAACAGGAAGTTTCAATGGCGAGCGCTCCCGGCGAAGGAACTTCTGGCACGGATCGAGCCGCTGTTGCACTGCATCGGAGCGGCTCCTCCCCTTGATATCAGTTTTGCGGATGATTTGGGAATTCCCGTGTATCTGACCGTGCGAACCACCGACCTGCGGGGATGTGCGCTTTCTTCCATGAAGGAATGGGGACAGCTTGATTTCTGCTGTGTCCATTCAGGGAAAGGACTCGGTCACGAAGATGCCCGCGTTTCCTGCATCATGGAAGCCATCGAGCGTTACAGCGCCGGCCCCGGGTGCTTGGTTGAACGGGTACGGGAAGATACGTTTCATGATCTGGGAGCCATCGCGCTTGATCCGAGGGATTTCTATCTGCCGCCGGGTGTTCATTTTTCGCCGGACAAAAAGCTGCAGTGGTACTGCGGGACCGATGTGATCAGCGGAAGATCGGTGGCGGCACCCGTCGACTGTGTTCTTATGGATATGCCGGACTCAGCGTACCCTTTTGAGGGATTTGAAACAAAGCGCCTGGGTTTCTTTTTTTCCAACGGCCTCTCGGCGGGACCCTCCCTCGATGAAGCATTGATATCGGGGATCTGCGAAGTGGTCGAACGTGACGCTCAGTATCGCCTCCTGAGCGGGGACGGACCGATGCCGACGGAATTGCTCCTTGCCGGGGACCCCGATCTTGATGCATGGGTTCGGCTCTTCGCCGCCCATGACCTCACCCTCAGGGGATTTCATCTGAACCATGTCGACTGTGTGTACACGGCCATCGCGGTCAGCTGGGACCGCTATTGCCGTATCCACGTTACCGGCATGGCGGCTGATCCGGATCTTCGTACGGCTCTGACCGGGGCGATCCTGGAACTCATCCAGCAACGGTCCTTTACCTTTTTCAGTGAGTGGAAAACCCGCCGCCGGCATTTCCCCATTATCAGGTATATCAGGGAACGGATTCATCCCGAGAGGTACGCAGACGAACCTCCCGCTTCATTCTGGACCGGGCGGTGCGGGGAACCGCTGCCTGTCGAGCAGGCCGGCGAACCTTTCCCCCGGGACCTTCAGAGCCTGGTTTCGTCTCTGTCGAGGTCGCACCGTGTCGTGGGATTCGACCTGACCCATCCCGAATTGGCCATCCCTGTCGCGCGGGTCCTCATTTCAGGGATGAAAAACGGGTATCTCGACTTTAGTCCCGTACTTTCCTTTATCAAGGATTGATGACGTCGTGAAACATCCTCCTTCGTCGGAGGCGGGGATCGTGATTCGGAATTCGGGAATCGGGAATCGCGCAAACTGCCTTCAATTTTTCTGAAGATATCTCAGGGGTGATAGACAAAGGCCGGTTGCTTTTTTGATTGGCTTTTTCACCTGTAATTTATTATTACTCTGGCAGACACTATCCGACCGAGCTGTCATTCTCGCGAACGCGGGAATCCATGATTTGTCTGGATACCGGATCACGTCCATCAAGACATGTGATGTGTAAATTACCGAAGCAAAGTATGACAGCCTGTTTCGCGGTAATGAATATGACAGTTGGTGACCATGCTTCGCATTACCTGTCGTGATAAACCATGGCTGAAGTTCTATGACCGGAGGATCCCCGAACATATTGAATACGAGCCGGCATGCCTGCCCGAATTCCTCGACCGGTCCGCGGCCGGTTTCCCCGACAGGCCGGCGCTGATATTTGAGGGATACCGGATCACCTTCAGGGAACTGAAGGATATGGTCGATCAATGTGCCGCCTGTCTCAGCCGTTTCGGGATAACCCGCGGAGATTCCGTCGCCATCCTTCTTCCCAATGTCGTTCCCCTGGTCGTTTCCTATTTTGCCGTCCTGAAAACAGGCGCCGTCGCCGTGGTCAATAATCCCTTGTACAGTGATCCGGAACTGGAACGTCAGTTCAATGATTCCGGTTCGCGGCTCCTGATCACCCTTGACATTCTTGCGAACCGGATGATCGCGCTCCGCCCTCGAACGTCCATACGGACGATCATCCACTGCTCGCTTGGCGACTATCTTCCCCGCGCAAAAAAGATTCTTTTCCGGCTCGTGGGAGGTCGCATGAATCTCGCCGCCTCCGTCAGGCGGGATCAGGATGTCTATTCCTGGAAGACCTGCATGGAAAGGGGAACCGGTGAGGAGACTGCTGTTTCTCCGGTGCTTCAAGGCGAGGACATCGCCATGTATCAGTATACGGGAGGAACATCAGGGGTGTCGAAGGCCGTCATGCTGACCCACCGGAATCTCAGTACCCAGGTGCAGGCGCTCAGAATGTGGTTTCAGGACGTGGCCGGCAGAGAAACGGTGATCCTGGGAGCCCTTCCATTCTTTCATATCTTCGGCCTGACGGCGGTGATGAACCTGGCCGTCTACCTGGGGTGGACCACCGTGTTGCTCCCGCGGCCACAGCCGAAAGCCATACTCGCGGCGGTCAGAAAATATCGGCCGCTCTTCGCCCCGCTGGTGCCGGCCATGTTTATCGGAATTTTGAAAGAACCCGCTCTCCGGCGGACAGACATGTCCTGCCTGGTCGGCTGTTTTTCGGGCGGAGCGCCGCTGCCGGTCGAGGTCATGCATGACTTTGAGAAAACAACGGGCGTGGCTATCATGGAAGGGTTCGGAATGACGGAAACATCGCCGGTGACCCACGTCAATCCCGTAACGGGGAGGTCACGGAAGGTGGGAAGCGTGGGGATTCCCATTTCCGACACGGAATGCCGGATCGTTGACCTGGATACGGGTACCGATGACGTGCCCGCGGGGGGACGGGGTGAACTGCTCGTTCGGGGACCTCAGGTCATGAAAGGATATAAGGACGCGTCCGGTCAGGAGGAACAGCTGCTGAAGGAGGGCTGGCTGCATACCGGTGATATCGCCACCATGGACGAGGACGGTTTTTTCTACATTGTCGGCAGAAAGAAGGACGTCATCATATCGAGCGGATATAATATCTACCCCCGTGATATCGATGATGTCTTCACGCAGCATCCGAAGGTTCGGGAAACCTTCACCGTCGGCGTGCCCGATGAACGGCGCGGTGAGTCCGTCAAGGTCTTCGTGGTTCCCCGGGAGGGCGCGACGGTCACGGAAGAGGAGCTGCTGGCCTTCTGCAGGGATAAGCTTGCAAAATACAAGTGGCCCGCGCATATCGAATTTCGCCGGGAGCTTCCCCGGACCAGAGCGGGCAAGATCGACCGGATGGCATTGAAAGACACTGCGCGGGATGCGTGATCCGTCCGGGAACGCCGGCACGGGGAAAGGGTTGCGATATGAAGGTGGCATACGAGACGATCGAAGGAATCAACGTCGCGTACGCGGTCAATGACGGGGGGCTTGAGCGAGGGCGCCCGACTCTCCTGTGCATTCATGGTTCGGGTGGGGACCATCATGTCTGGTCCGCGCAGTTTGAGGGACTGGGAAACCGCTATAATATCGTGGCCCTCGATCTTCCCGGTCACGGCCGGTCCGAGGGCGAGGGAGACCGGACCATCGCCTGTTCCGTGTCCCGGGTACGAAACCTGGTAGAGGGGCTCGGCTTGGAAAGGCCGGTCGTCACGGGGCATTCTCTCGGTGCCGCCGTGGCTCTTTCCTATGGACTTGAGCACGGCGGCGATGCCGCGGCCGTGATCGCCGTCGGCGGCGGTGCCGTCATGCCGGTCAGTCCGATGGTCTTTGAGGGGATTCGCGGGGATTACTCGTCCTTCATCGCCTTTGCCCCTGAGCTCGCCCTTGCAAAGGAGAACCGGGAAAGCCTGAGGGATATCCTGATCGAAGGATTTTCACGGGTACCGCCCGATGTCCTCTATAACGATTTTCAAGCCTGTGACGGATTTGATATCACGAATGACCTGCACCGGATCGAGATACCGGTCCTGGTCATATGCGGCGACGCGGATAAAATGATGCCGCCCCGATTCTCCCGCTTTTTGCACGAATCCATTTCCGGTTCATGTCTTTCCATTCTTCCCGGCTGCGGTCATTTCCCCATGCTGGAGGACCCGGCTGCCTTCAACGCCGCCGTCACGGAATTTGTGGAAGATATTTCCCGCGGGCTTTCCGGCCGGGGCTGACCAGCGGTGATCGCAGATCAAAAGGAGCTCATCATGGCGAAAATACTTATTGTCTATCACTCTCAGACGGGGAATACGAAACGGATGGCCGAAGCGGTGCGTGAGGGAGTTCTCAGCATTGAAACGGCTGAAGTGATGATGAAAACGGCCGGCGAGGCCGGCATCGATGACCTGCTCGATTGTGAGGGGATCGCCCTGGGAACGC
Source organism: Deltaproteobacteria bacterium (assembly GCA_016933965.1). NCBI lineage: Bacteria > Pseudomonadati > Myxococcota > Myxococcia > Deltaproteobacteria bacterium. The sequence continues at coordinate 21,676 of JAFGTS010000006.1, forward strand.
CTGAAAACTTCGGATACATGTCGGGGGCCGTGAAGGATTTCTTTGACCGTACCTTCTATCCCGCCGAGGGGAAGGTGTTCAGAAAACCCTATGTGGTGTTCATCAGTGCAGGGAACGATGGCACCGGTGCTCTGAACAGCATCGAACGTATCGCCCTGGGTTATAAATTCAAGAAAGTATACGAGCCCGTGATCTCCAGAGGGGTGTTGACACTGGAGACCCTCGACAGATGCCGTGAACTCGGCCAGGTCCTGGCGGGGGGAATAGACGCGGGAATATATTGAACGTCGGGATTACGGATTAAAAGGATTACGGATTACGGATTAAGTGTTAACCTGTCCTCCGTTATTACGAAGTGATCTCAGGGATATATGATGAGATTACTGCCCGCGATTCGGTGGATCGGCAATGATGGGACACCCGGAGTTTGACGGACCTGCTTTGGTCAGGCCCCGAATCGCTTCAACCGGCCGGCGTGGGCCAGGGCGAGCCCCATGAGGTGAACCATGGGCATGCGGCCGATGCCGCCGGCGATGCAGTCTCTTTCACCGAAGCGGGTTACGCCGTCGGTGCGGACCGTCGCCCCGTGGATCAGGACCGGAACGGGGTGCCAGCTGTGCGAGGAGAGGGCCGCCGGTGTCGAATGATCGCCTGTTACCACCAGGACATCGGGGTTCAGAGCGGTGACCGAGGGGATCAGGGCGTCCACTTCCTCGATGACCTGTACCTTGCCGGCGAAGTTGCCGTCCTCGCCCCGCGAATCCGTCTGCTTCACATGAAGAAAGAAAAAATCGTACTGTTCGAAAGAGGTCCCGAGTGCCGTGAATTCATCGGGGATCGAATCGGTCCCCGAATGGACGGTCATCCCCAGCAGGCGTGCGATGCCCCGATACATCGGGTAGTTGGCGATGGCCAGGGCATTCAGCCGGTATCGTTCCCGCATCGTCCGGTATGCCCGGTAGCGGGCGAAACCGCGGAGAAGGATCATGTTCGCCCGTTGTTCGTCGGCGAGGACCCGTTGTGCCTGCCCGATGATATCTTCAATGACCGCGGCGGTCTCCCCTGCCTCCGGCGAGAGAGGGCGAGGCGGCAGGGGCTGTTTTCCAGTTGTTCCCGGGTCGGTGTCTTCAATGTCCTCATGGAAGGTCTCTCCCCTGAGGACGAGCAGTGCCCGGTGTTCTCTGACCGTTTCAAATGAAACCGAGATATTTCCCGCAAGCTTGACCGTGTCGCTGAGTTTTTCGCAGAGCCGCCGGTTCGTTTCCGAATCGATCCGTCCCGCGCGCCTGTCGATCACCATGTTGTTATCGTCGACCGTGGCGAAGTTGATCCGGGCGAAAAGGTCTCCTTCCTTCATGGGGAAATCAATTCCCGCCGCGGCCAGGAGGCCCCTGCCGACAGTATGTGCCTCGGGATCATAACCGAACAGGGCGAAATGTGCCGGTCCGCTCCCCGGAGTGACCCCGTAACCCACGGGGTCCAGGAGGCCGCATACGCCTTCACGGGCGAGGGCATCGAGGTTGGGCGTTGCGGCGGACTCGAGTTCCGTCAATCCCGTTTCCGGGTGGGGAAGTCCGCCAATGCCGTCCATGATGAGAAAAACGATCTTCCTGTCACTGTCGGTGACCAGCGTGTCTATAAGTCCCGGATTCATCGGACCACCTGCTCCCGGTCAGCGGGTGGGATGACTCCCGCCCGTTGTGTCGTTGTCCCGCATTATCTCATACCCAGCAGTTTCCGCGCAATGACGACCCGCTGGATCTCGTTGGTTCCCTCATAGATCTGGCAGATCTTCGCGTCGCGCATGTGCCGTTCAGCCGGGTAATCCTTGCAGTAGCCGTACCCGCCGAATATCTGTACGCCCTCGACGGCCGCATGCATGGCGACGTCCGATGCGTACATTTTCGCCATGGCCGATTCCTTCTCGAAATTAAAACCGTTGTCCTCGAGCCAGGCCGCCTTGAGCAGCAGCATTTCAGCGGCGTCAAGCTGTGTCGCCATATCCGCGAGCTTCCACTGGATCGCCTGGAAGGATGTAATGGGCTGTCCGAACTGGACCCGGTCCTTGGCATAATCGATCGAGTCTTCAAGGACGGCTCGTCCGATGCCGAGTGCCTGGCAGCCGATGCCGATCCGGCCCGCGTTCAGGCCTTCCATCATCTGGCGGAACCCCTCGCCCGGTTTGCCGAGCAGGTTTTTGGCCGGCACCTCGGCGTCTTCAAAGACCAGTTCCGCCGTCCCGGAGGCCAGGATCCCCATTTTCTCTTCGATCGTTCCCAGTGAAAACCCGGGGGTGTTCTTCAGGTCAACGACCAGATTCAGAATACCCTTGTATTTTTTCGACGGGTCTTCCGTTGCCGCCAGCACACAGTAGCGCGCGACGTTTCCGTTGGTGATGAATTTTTTGACACCGTTCACGACGTAAGTGTCGCCTTTCAACTCGGCACGGCACCGCAGCGCTGCCGCGTCACAGCCGGCTCCGGCTTCCGTCAGGGCGTAACAGCCCTCCACCGTGCCGCCGGCGACGGGGGCGAGAAATTCCAGCTTCTGCTCGTGGGTTCCGTACGATTTTACAGGATGGCCGTAGAGCGAATTATTGACGGAAGTGATAACGCCGCAGCTCGCACAGCCCCGTGATATTTCCGTCAGGGCGAGAACGTAGGTGACGTTATCCATTCCCGCACCGTCATAATCGGTCGAGACGGATACTCCCATAAGCCCCATTTCACCGAGCTTCCGGCAGATCTCCTCCGGATGTCGATGGGTTTCATCCAGTTCAGCGGCGATCGGCTTGATCTCCTCATCGGAAAACCGCTTCACCATGTCTCTGACCATCTGTTGTTCTTCCGTGGGTGCGAAGTTCATGGACATACTCCTTTTCGTGTGTTTGAATGATCAGCCTTCTCCGGGCGGCCTATTTCCCCGTGTATGCCGGTTTCCTCTTTTCAAGGAAGGCCGTCATGCCTTCCTTCTGATCGCGGGTACTGAAGCACTGCGCGCAGCACTCAACTTCAAGCCGGTTCGCGTTGTCCAGAGAGAGGTCATATCCGAAGTTGATGGCATGCTTTGCCATCTTTAACTGGAAGGGGGGCATGCCGCACAGCTTTTTCGCGAATTTCACCGTTTCTTCCATGAGCTGGTCGGCGGGAAAGACCTGATTCACGAGGCCGATCTCATAGGCCCGCCGGGCATCGATCTGACCACCGCCCATGATGAGTTCCTTGGCCCGGCCCATTCCCACCAGGCGCGCCAGACGCTGTGTTCCTCCCCAACCCGGGATCAGCCCGATGAGGATTTCAGGTTGTCCGAAGCGTGCCGTTTCCGATGCGAACCGGATATCGCAGGCCATGGAGATCTCGGTTCCCCCGCCGAGGGCGAAGCCGTTGACGGCCGCAATGGACGGCTTCGGCGTCGTTTCGAGCAGTCTCAGGGTTTCGTGCCCGAGTTCCATGAAAGCGAGGGCCTCCCTCGGTTCGAGGTTCTGCATTTCCGAAATGTCCGCGCCGGCCACGAAGGCCCGGTCTCCCGAGCCGGTCAGGATGATGACCCTTACATCCTCGTTCTCACGGCATGCCGTGACGGCATCCCTGAGTTCCGACATGGTCTCTGAATTCATGGCGTTGAGCGCTTTCGGCCGGTTGAAGGTGATCGTGGCGATCCCGTCTTCAATGCTCATCAGCAGGTTTTTGAATTCCATTGCGGTTCCTCCTTTGCCTATTCTCCGCTGTAATCGTAAAAACCCCTGCCCGTCTTTCGTCCCAGGTACCCGGCGTCCACATACTTTTTCAACAGGGGGCAGGGCCGATACTTGCTGTCGCCCAATCCCTTGTGCAGGACCTCCATGATCGCCAGGCAGGTGTCGAGACCGATCAGATCGGCCAGTTTCAGCGGTCCCATGGGGTGGTTCATGCCCAGGGTCATGATACTGTCAATGGCCTCAACGGTCCCGACCCCTTCATAGAGGGCGTACACGGCCTCGTTGAGCATCGGGATCAGGATGCGGTTGGAGATGAATCCGGGGAAGTCGTTGCACGATACCGGGACCTTGCCGAACATTTTCGACAGCTCTTCCGTGATCAGGAATGTTTCCTCCGCGGTGGCGAGACCCTTGATGATCTCAACGAGTTTCATGACCGGCACGGGATTCATGAAGTGCATTCCAATAACCAACTCGGGCCGCTTCGTGGCGGCGGCGATCCGGGTGATAGGGATCGAAGATGTGTTCGACGCAAGGACGACACCGGGTTTGCAGACAGTGTCAAGGGTCCGGAATATTTCCAGCTTGAGGTCCTCTCGTTCAATGGCTGCCTCGACGACGAAATCGGCGTCCTTCATGTCGTCCAGCGAGGTGCTCTTTTGAATGCGCCCGAGAACGGCTTCCTTGTCGGCCGCCGAGATCTTTTCCTTTGAAACCAGCCTGTCGAGATTCTTGGCAATGGAAGCATATCCCCGGTCGACGAATTCGTCTTTTATGTCGTTCAGGATGACCTGCAGGCCTCCCAGGTGCGCGGCCACCTGGGCGATGCCGCTGCCCATCTGGCCGGCGCCGACGATACCGAATGTTTTCACTTTCATGGTGTTTACTCCTTTATGTTTCCGTTATGGTGTTGCGCATGGTCCCGGGTGCGGATCGTTACACACGTTCCAGAACGATGGCCATTCCCTGACCTCCGCCGATGCACAGGGTCGCCAGGCCGAGATTGAAATCCTTCTTGTTCATTTCCATGGCGAGACTGTAGGTGATGCGGGCCCCGGTACAGCCGATGGGATGGCCGATGGATATACCGCTTCCATTCAGGTTGCAGGTGTCGATACTGATATCCAGTTCCCTCATGCAGGCGATCGCCTGGCAGGCAAAGGCTTCATTGAGTTCAACGTAATCTATGTCCTTCATGGTGAGGCCGAGCTTTTTCAGGACCTTCCTCGTCGCCGGTATCGGTCCCAAACCCATGTAGGCGGGATCCACGCCGCCGGAGGCGAATCCCCTGATCTTCACCAGCGGTTTCAGGCCGAGTTCCTTCGCCTTTTCGGCGCTCATCACGACAACGGCCGCGGCGGCATCATTTATCCCCGAGGCGTTGCCGGCCGTGACGGTCCCGTCTTTCTTGAAGACCGGCGGCAGTTTTCCCATCTTTTCAATGGTCGTGTCCATCGGCCGTTCATCCGTGTCAAAAACAGTGGGGTCGCCCTTTTTCTTCGGAATGACGACGGGGACGATCTCGTCCGCCACGGAACCGGCGGCGATGGCCGCCCGGGCCCGCTGGTGGCTCATGAGACCGAGTTCGTCCTGCTCCTGCCGTGAGATCCCGTACTTAGCGGCGATGTTTTCGGCGGTGAATCCCATGTGGTACTGATTAAAGATCTCGTAGAGACCGTCATGAACCATCAGATCGGCGATCTTGCCGAAGGGCATGCTCATCCGGTATCCCCACCGGGCGTTGGGAAGAGCGAAAGGCGCCTGGCTCATGTTCTCCATGCCGCCCGCGACGATGATATCGGCGTCTCCCGACTGAATGATCTGCGCGGCAAGCGTGATGGCCTTCATACCCGAGGCGCAGACCTTATTCACCGTGATTGCGTTGGTTTCTTCCGGCAGGCCCGCATAGATCGATGCCTGCCGCCCGGGGTTCTGACCCTGCCCGCCGGTCAGGACGTTCCCCATGATGCATTCGTCCACGTAGACCGCGTTCAGTGAATCATCGTAGTCGTAATATTTCTGGTTGATCTCCGTCTTGTCGAATTCGCCGAAGATATCGGGACGGCACGACTTGATAAAATCGCTGATGACCGGCCTGAGGCCCGCACGTTTGAGTGCTTCCTTGATAACGAGAGCTCCGAGGTCGACGCACCTAACATCTTTCAGAGATCCGCCGAAGGTTCCAACGGCTGTTCGCGCTCCGCTCACAATAACAACATCTTTCATGGATATTCTCCCTTCAATCGTAATGTTTTTTTTAATTGTATCCGCTTCAAAGCCGGCGGAACGAAATGACCAGGTCATTCGTGGAGCTGTGTTCGCGATCTCCGTCATCTCCGACTGCGAGGAACCGTCGGCCCGTTCACAGGGTATAAGGGGTCCGGCATATCCTCGTCAGGTCCGCCTTTTAGAAAAGAACCGATGTTCATCGCGGCTCCACCCCGGTGACTGTTTCTGAGAGCGGAGTGCCGGTGAACGAGGTGTTCCTCTGTTTAATCGAATTCGGTGACGAATTCAACCTCTCTGGGGCACTTGTATGCCGATAGGTAGGTTCTGCAATGGCGGATGATGTCCTTTTCGTCCGCCCCTTCCTGGTTCTTCCGTATAATGAAGGCCTTGACGATCTCTCCCCGCATCAGGTCCTCTTTCCCGACGACGCGGGAAGCGGCGACGGCGGGATGGAGGTCGAGAATGTCTTCAACTTCCTTCGGGTATACATTGAACCCGCTGGTGATGATCATTCGTTTCTTCAGGCCCGTCAGAAAGATATAGCCTTCGGTATCGATGTAGGCCAGGTCGCGCGTGTAGAGCCACCCGTTTTTCAGCACCTCCGCCGTTGCTTCCTCTGTCTTGTAGTATCCCTTCATGACATTGGGACCCTTGATAAGCAGCTCCCCAATCTCGCCCGGTGCGAGTTCCCGATCCGTATCATCGACGATCCTGGCCTGAACTTCAGGGATCGGTATGCCGGTGGAACCCGGCTTGTTCACCATGTTCATCCGGTTCACGGAACAGACCGGTGACGCCTCGGTCAGGCCGTAGCCCTCCATGAGAATGGCACCGAACTTCTCCCTGAAGGGGGAGATGTGCTCCGGGGGCATCTTGGACCCGCCGGTAATGCAGAACCGCAGAGAGCTGAGATCGTAATTGTCCGCGTCGGGATAGAGAAGCATGCCCAGGTACAACCGGGGAACGGCGGCGATATAGGTGACCCGTTCCGTTTCGATGGCGCGAAAGATCGTTTCCAGATTGAACTGGTCCATCATGACCAGACCGGCGCCGATCTTCAGGATCATCAGCATGTTCACCGTGGCGCCGAAGGAATGGTAGAGGGGGATGAGGCACAGACCCTTGTCGTCCTTCGTTCCATTACAGACGTCCCGCAGCAATATGGACTGGGTCAGAAGGTTTCCGTGGGTCAGCACCGCGCCGAGCGGTTTTCCCGTGAGACCCGATGTATAGATCATGACCGCCGGGTCATCGGCCTTCATTGCAACGGTCTCGATCCGTTCGGCGGTTCCCGTCCCGGCCTTTTCCATGGAGAACCCGTCATCGGTGTCGTCAACGGTGATGAGGTGAGGACACCCCGGGGCGTTGTTCTTCATCTCGCCGTATCTTTTTGCTCCCTGGGGGGTCGTGATAAAGGCCCGGGCATCACTGTTGTTGAGAAGATAGGTAAGCTCATGGGGAGTGGAGGCCACATTCACGGTGACGGCCACGCCGCCGAGTTTCAGAACAGCAAAGTAGGCGGCGATGAACTCCGGGATATTGGGGAGCATGATGGCCACCTTGTCCCCGCGGGTAATGCCGAGACCCGTGAGCCGGCGGCCGAGAAGCCCAACCGCCCGGTCAAGGTCTTCATAGGTATATCGAGTGTCTTTATATGTCAGGAACGATCTGTCGGGATAGCGGCCGCAGGTTTCATCCAGCATCGTTCCAAGATTTTCCGTTTCCATGAAATCCTCCACGATTCACAAGCACGTGACATAGCACAAAGGACTATTTTACTTCAACAAAATTGACAACGTTATTGCCTGTCCCGGGATCGCCCGAATCTACTGTGTTCCATCGGTTTGCCGTAGTTTCTTGACATTTCACCGCGTGGTACGATACATAAAAAAAATTTATTTCATCTGGAAAACGGAGCGATGACATGGCGGTTATTATCGACGGGAAAAAGGCGGCGGAAGATATCAGGAACGAGATACGGGAAAAGGCCGCTCGGATCAGGGAGACGCGCGGTATCACGCCGGGACTGGCGGTGATCCTGGTGGGGGATGATCCTGCGTCGCAGATATACGTCAGGAACAAGGAGAAAGCCTGTGCCGCGGCGGGTTTCCTGTCCCGTCAATACCGGCTGCCCGGCGACACGCAACAGGACGTCGTCATTGACCTGGTGCAGGAATTGAACCGGGACGCCGACATTCACGGCATCCTGGTGCAGCTTCCCCTGCCGGGACGGATGGATCCGGAGGCCGTCGTCGAAGCCGTTGACCCCAAAAAGGACGTCGACGGGTTCCATCCCTACAACAGGGGAAGACTGTTCACTGGCACCCCTTACCATAGTGCCTGCACCCCACTGGGGATCATCGAGCTGCTTGACCGGTACGATATCGGCATCGAGGGCAAGGAGGCGGTCATCGTGGGAAGAAGCAACATCGTGGGAAAACCCCTCGCCCTGATGCTTCTCAGAAGACATGCCACCATTACGGTCTGTCACACGCGCACGCGGGACCTCGGCTCCGTCACGGCGAGAGCCGACATTCTGGTGGCGGCGGCCGGCAGTGCCGAGATGATCACCCCCGAGATGGTAAAGGATGGCGCCGTCGTGATCGACGTGGGGATGAACCGGACGCCCGAGGGCCGGCTGACGGGCGATGTGGCGAAAACGGTTGCCGGCAAGGCTTCCTATATAACACCCGTGCCGGGCGGTGTCGGCCCCATGACCATCGCCATGCTGCTTTCAAACACGCTGCAGGCAGCGGAAAGCAGCCCTGACGTCCGATAGGGAAAGCGGACCCGGAGGGGAAAAGAGACAAAAGGAGGGAGATATGACGGGAAACATTTTCTGGCTCGGCCACTCGAGCATCAGGATAAACGGAGAAAAGATCATTTATATCGATCCCTGGAAGATCAGGGGCGAGCAGAAAGCCGACCTCGTGCTCATCAGTCATTCCCATGATGATCACCTTTCTCCGGCGGATGTAAAGAAGGTACAGACGCCCGATACGGTCATCATCACCACTGGGGACTGCGCCGGCAGGCTTTCGGGAACGGTCAGGGTCATCACGCCCGGCGGGACCATCACCGTTGATAACGTATCCGTCGAAGCCGTGCCGTCCTACAATCCGTCGAAACCGTTTCATCCGAAGCACAACAACTGGGTCGGGTTCATCATCACCATGGATGGGACCAGGATCTACTATTGCGGTGACACCGATTACATCCCCGAGATGGATGCGATACAAGCGGACATCGTCATCGCGCCCGTCGGCGGGACCTACACGATGACGGCCGAGGAAGCCGCGCGCATGGTGAACATCATAGGGCCGAAGGCGGCGATCCCGATCCATTACGGCGACATCGTCGGATCGATCGAGGACGCCGAGAGATTCCGTGAGCTCTGTGACTGCCCCGTGGATATAAAGCCGGTCGTCCAAGGATGATCATCCCTTATACGAAGCCGTTCTGCATGAAAAAACACATACGAATATCTGCTCATGGAAGCCATCACTTTTCATCGGCCCGAAACGTTATGGTCAGTGGCAAAGGGGCAAAGCGACAGAGCGACAAAGTGAACATCGTGAAACCTGTGATATCAAGTGTTCCTTAAGTTCCCCCTTTGCAAAGGGAGGAGAAAACCCTTGAATTCCCAAAAACGTTTCAATGGCCGCTCCTGAGAGAATGCTTCCGTGAATAAAGTTCCGGGCTTTAAAAAAATTGTGAGAGCACGCTTGACAGGATGGAAATCATGCATATGTTAGTGGTGCTCATCGAAAAATCAATAGAAACCATTGGTTTATTACATTGCAAGAAAGGAGATTTGAAAGGATGAAGATCAGGCCATTGCATGACAGGATCATTGTTAAGCGATTGCAGGAAGAGGAAAAGACAAAGGGCGGGATAATCATTCCCGACAGCGCGAAGGAAAAACCGATGGAGGGTGAGGTCATCGCCGTCGGTCCCGGGAAGCGCACGGAAGATGGTAAGTTGATAAAGGTCGATGTGAAGGCCGGTGACCGGGTCCTCTTCAGCAAATACGCGGGAACGGAAGTGAAGATTGACGACGTGGAACATCTCATCATGCGGGAAGATGATATCCTGGGAGTTATTGAAAAGTAAAAAGCGTAAAGGAGGAAGTTTTTAATGGGTGCTAAAATTTTGCAATATGATGAGGAGGCCAGGAAGTCTATCCTCCGTGGCGTCAATGCTCTTGCCGATGCGGTAAAAGTAACCCTTGGACCCAAGGGACGAAACGTCATCCTTGAAAAGACATTCGGTTCACCGACCGTAACAAAGGACGGTGTCACCGTCGCGAAAGAGATCGAGCTGGAAGACAAGTTTGAGAATATGGGTGCCCAGATGGTGCGGGAAGTGGCGAGCAAGACCAGTGACGTCGCCGGTGACGGGACCACGACGGCCACGATCCTCGCCCAGGCCATTTACCGGGAAGGTGTCAAGGCGGTTGCCGCCGGAAGCAATCCCATGGAGGTCAAGAGGGGTATCGACAAGGCGGTTGAACTGGTCGTGGCGGAGCTGAAGAAGCTCAGCAAACCGACGAAGGACCAGAAAGAGATCGCCCAGGTGGGAACCATTTCGGCCAACAATGATGACACGATCGGCAATATCATCGCCGAGGCCATGGGCAAGGTCGGCAAGGAAGGCGTCATCACCGTGGAAGAGGCGAAAAGCCTGCAGACAGAACTCGAGGTCGTGGAAGGCATGCAGTTCGATCGTGGATATATTTCCCCCTACTTCGTGACCAATGCCGAAAAGATGGAAGCGAACCTGGAAGATCCTTTCATCCTTATCCATGACAAGAAGATCGGCAACATGAAAGATCTCCTTCCCATCCTTGAAAATATCGCCAAGATGGGCAAACCGCTCCTCCTCATCGCCGAAGATGTGGAGGGCGAAGCCCTTGCCACGCTGGTCGTCAACAAGATCCGCGGGACCCTTCATGTAGCGGCCGTCAAGGCCCCCGGTTTTGGTGACCGCAGGAAGGCCATGCTGGAAGATATCGCCATTCTGACCGGCGGGAAGGTCATTTCCGAAGAAATGGGATCGAAACTGGAAACGGCGCGACTCGAAGATATGGGAACGGCCAAGCGTATCGTCATCGACAAGGACAACACCACGATCATCGACGGTGCCGGTGACCGGGCAAGCCTTGAGGGCAGGGTCAAACAGATCCGCGCGCAGATCGAGGAGACCACTTCCGATTACGATCGTGAAAAGCTCCAGGAACGCCTGGCGAAACTGGTCGGCGGTGTAGCCGTGATCAGGGTCGGCGCGGCCACGGAGACGGAAATGAAAGAGAAGAAAGCCCGTGTCGAGGACGCCCTGAACGCGACCCGCGCGGCCGTCGAAGAAGGGATCATCCCCGGTGGCGGTGTCGCCCTGGTGCGGACCATCCCCGCCCTCGACAAGCTGAAGCTGACCGGCGACCAGCAGGTCGGTGTGAACATAATCAAAAAGGCGGTGGAAGAGCCCCTTCGAATGATAGCCCAGAACGCGGGCCATGAGGGGTCCATCGTTGTCGAAAAGGTGAAAAGCCGAAAAGGCGACTTCGGGTTCAACGCGCAGACCGACAAGTATGATAATCTCATGAAGATCGGCGTCATCGATCCCACGAAGGTGGCACGGTTCGCCATTCAGAACGCCTCCAGCGTGGCGTCGCTGATGCTCACCACGCAGTGCATGGTCGCGGAGAAACCGAAAGAGGAACCGCCCATGCCCCCCATGCCTCCCGGAGGCGGAATGGGTGGAATGATGTAAGACCGGCATTCCGGTAAAAAGTCAGAAACATAACGTAACGAAAAAGCCCCGTTACCGGCAGGAACGGGGCTTTTTGCGTTCCGTCAAAATGGACGTTCTGCGGAGTCGTCAAAGATATTGCCTATAAAAGATGAAGTATGCTAAGAGAGGCGGAATAAAAATGACCGGGAGAAGTACATGGATTACAAGGATACGTTGAATCTGCCGAAAACATCATTTCCCATGAAAGCCAACCTGGCGCAGAAGGAGCCGGAAATGCTCAAGCGCTGGGAAGAAATGGATATCTATAAAAAGATCAGGGATATTTCAAAAGGAAGGGAATCATATATTCTGCATGACGGGCCGCCCTATGCCAACGGCGATATCCATCTCGGCACGGCCCTGAACAAGATCATCAAGGATATCGTGGTCAAGTCAAAGAACATGTCGGGGTTTGACAGCATTTACGTCCCGGGCTGGGACTGCCACGGACTTCCCATCGAGCACCAGGTGGACCTGAAGCTCGGTGACAAGCAGTATACCCTCTCACAGGGAGAAAAGCGGCGGCTCTGCCGGGACTACGCCGAACGGTTCGTAAATATCCAGCGCAAGCAGTTCAAGCGATTCGGTGTTTTCGGTGAGTGGGACAATCCCTATGTGACCATGAGCTATGACTATGAGGCGCGGACCGTCGAGGAGTTCGGGGAACTCTTCCTCAAGGGGGATATCTACAAGGGTGAGAAACCGGTGTACTGGTGCGCCTCCTGTAAAACGGCACTTGCCGAGGCGGAAGTGGAGTACGCCGATCATTCGACCCCGTCCATTTACGTAAAGTTCCCCGTCATATCCGACATTTCGTCGGTGCTGCCGAAACTCGCCGGTGAAAAGGTTTTTGTGGTCATCTGGACCACCACCCCCTGGACGATACCCGCCAATCTGGCCATCGCCTTTCACAAGGATTTCGATTATGTGGCCGTCAAGGTCCGCGGCGATGTGCTCATATTCGCCAAGGAACTGATGGATTACTGCATGGACGCCTTCGGATATCGCGACGAACCCTATGAGATACTTGATGAGTTCAACGGCTCCGTCGTGGAGGGACAGAAGTGCAGGCATCCCTTCATCGACCGCGAGAGCGTGCTGATCCTGGCACCCTTCGTCACCCTTGACGCCGGAACGGGGACCGTCCACATCGCCCCCGGCCACGGCCAGGAAGACTATGAGATAGCGCTGGAATACGGTCTCGAAGTGTACGCCCCCGTCGATGACGATGGAAATTTCACGAAAGACGTCGATTTCTTCGCCGGCCAGTTCGTCTTTGATGCGAACGACGCCGTCAACGAAAAGCTGAAGGAGGTCGGGGCGCTCCTGGGTCTGCACAGCATGGAGCATCAATACCCGCACTGCTGGCGCTGCAAGAACCCGATCATCTTCAGGTCGACGGAACAGTGGTTCGTCTCGATGGAGGCGAATAATCTTCGCCGCCGTGCCCTTGACGCGATCGACCAGGTCACATGGGTCCCCGCCTGGGGCCGTGACCGTATCTACGGCATGATAGAAAACCGCCCGGACTGGTGTATTTCACGCCAGCGCCTCTGGGGCGTCCCTCTGACGATATTCTATTGCAGGAACTGTGGAAAATACTTGGTGACGAAGGAGATCATGGACCACGTGGTGGCCCTTGTCAGGGAACACGGCGCCGATGTCTGGTTCGACCGAGAGGCCGGTGACCTCCTCCCGGAAGGGACCGTCTGTCCAGAGTGCGGCGGCGGTGACTTCAAAAAGGAAATGAATATCCTTGATGTCTGGTTCGACTCAGGCGTGAGCCACGCGGCCGTTCTGGAAAACAATAAGGCTTGGAAAGGCCTGCGGTCGCCCGCCGACATCTATCTCGAGGGCAGCGACCAGCACCGGGGCTGGTTTCATTCGTCGCTGCTCGAGTCCGTGGGGACCCGGGACCGGGCACCCTACCGGACGGTTCTCACCCACGGGTTCGTCGTCGACGGCGATGGGAAGAAGATGTCCAAGTCGATGGGAAATTTTGTCGATCCCCAGGTCCTGGTCGATCAGTATGGTGCCGAAATACTGCGGCTCTGGGTGGCCGCAGAGGATTATACCGTTGATATCCGTATCTCCGAAGAAATACTCAAGCGTCTCGTCGAAGCCTACCGGCGTATTCGCAACACCAGCCGCTACATCCTGGGCAACCTCTATGACTTCGACTGTACGGCCGACAGTGTGCCCTATGAGGAAATGGAAGAGATCGACCGGTGGATCCTGCACCGGCTTCAGGAGATCATCAGGCGCGTGCGCGGTGCCTATGAAAATTATCAGTATCACATGGTGTACTATCTCCTCTATAATTTCTGTACCGTAGACCTCAGCGCTCTGTACCTGGATGTTCTGAAAGACCGCCTGTATACGTCACGGGCGACCTCGACGGAGCGGCGGTCGGCCCAGACGGCCATGCATATCATTCTCGATGCCATGGCCCGCCTGCTTGCCCCGATCCTGACCTTCACGTCCGAGGAAATATGGCAGAGCCTTCCTCTCTGTGAGGGAAAGATGGAAAGCGTTCACATGACGCAGTTTCCGGAAGAGGACGAATGCTATATCGATGCCGATCTCGGTGAGCGATGGAAAACGCTCATCGGGGTGAAATGGGAGGTCTCAAAGGCAACGGAACTGGCGCGACAGAAAAAGATCATCGGTCATTCACTCGATTGCCGGGTGGAAATGGACGCGCCGGAAAAGCTGCGCGACCTTCTGGAAAAATACCTGCCGAGCCTCAGATCGCTTCTGATCGTATCCCAGGTTGAACTGACCGATCGGAAGGGAATCGCCGAACCTTATGAAAGCGCCGAATATGAAGGCCTTGTTATCGGCGTGTCCCGGGCCCGGGGTGAAAAATGCAACCGCTGCTGGAATTACAGCGAAACGGTCGGGACCGATGCGGAGCATCCCGAGATCTGCGAACGGTGTCGGAGCAACCTCTGAAAACAGGGGGGATGGCACGTCCGTCTTCATGGAATTCGGAAAGGCTGTGATATATTCCTTCGGAGGCATCTGATATGAAAACGAAGTATTTTGTGTTCTTTGTGACCCTGCTGGCCGTCGTTCTCCTCGATCAGTTCCTGAAACTCTATATCAGCTCGCATTTCTGGCCCCATGAATCGGTCAGTATCATTCCGGGATTCCTTGATCTCACCTACGTGAAGAACCCGGGAGCCGCTTTCGGCTTTCTTGCCGACGCGCCACCCGTTTTCCGATCCTTCTTCCTGATCATTGTTACCCTGATCGCCATGATCCTGATCCTCTATTTCATCGCCAAGAGCAAGGCGCGGGAGGTCCTGCTGACCTTCTCGCTCTCTCTCATCATGGGAGGGGCCCTCGGCAATCTGATAGACCGGGTACGATACGGAGAAGTGATCGATTTTCTTGACTTCTATATCGCTTCTTATCACTGGCCCGCGTTCAATATCGCCGATACGGCCATCACGATCGGGGCACTGCTGCTTCTTTACGAAATATTCAGGCGAAGGGCATAGTCCCCGCGAAGCGGCACCTGAAGGACCATGGCGGGGAAATCCACCGCGGGACCGCGCGGCGCCTCTCATTCCGGCAGAATGATCGTTACGTCAAGATATTTTCGTCCCCACTCGAGGGCATCGTCGTGGCTGCGGAAAAAGATATCGATGTGATCGCCCTGTATGGCGGTGCCCCGGTCATGCACAACTCCCCATCCATAGCCGGGGACATACATCCGCGTGCCGAAGGGATATTTGGGATCGGCCGCGATGGTCCCGGGCCGTGCCCGTGAACCGTCGGCCGTCATGCCCACGATTTTACGCTCCCCCTTGCGGGGGCCGTAGGCATGCACGGGCGGACCGATGCAGCCGTATTTCCGTTCCCACCCGCAGGATTCCGGACCCGCGTCATAAGCGGTGACGAGCATGGTGCGAACGATCTTTCTGTGCCGGGCGTGTTTCGGCAGGGAACAGCACCCGCCGACCAGTGTGATAATGGCGGTAAGGATGATGATCCTGGCTGTCGCGGTCGATCGGAATCGTCTCATGGCACCCCCTTACCGCATAAGGCTCGGCAGGAAGAGCGCGATCTGGGGAAAGGGGATCAGCAGCAGTGTTCCGACGATGAGGGCGATCAGGAGGGGCATCACGCCTTTGAAGATAACATGGAGCGGGACGTCCCGGGCGACGCCGCTGACGATATAGACATTGATACCCACAGGAGGGGTGATGACGCCGATCTGTGTGATGAGAACGATGATGACGCCGAACCATATGGGATCGTAGTTGAGGTAGAGAATGACGGGATAGAAGATGGGAATGGTCAGCATGACCAGTGCCAGGGCGTCGATGAAACAGCCGCCGACGAGGTAGAGGGCAATGATGATGAGGATGATGAAAAACCTCGGCAGATCGATGCCCGCTATCCAGGTGGCGATGTCGAAGGGGATGCGGGTCACCGCGAGAAAGTGACCGAAGATGGTGGCGCCGGCCACGATCACCATGACCATGCAGGTGATGCGGGTCGTCTCGAAAAGGGAAGTGGCAAACCCCTTCAAGCTCAGGTTGCGCCGTATCACTGCCAGGAGCAGGGTTCCAAAGGCCCCGATCGCTCCCGCCTCGGTAGGCGTGAAAAAACCCACGAAGAGACCTCCCATGACGAGCACGAACAGGATCAGGGTCTCCAGGACGCCTGACAGTGATTCAAGTCGTTCCCTGAACGATGCCCGCGGTCCCCGGGGCCCCAGGTCCGGCCTGAGGCTGGCCCATATGAGGATCGTGATGACAAAAAGAACGGTCAGGAGTAATCCCGGCAGAATTCCAGCCATGAACAGCTTGCCGATGGACTGCTCCGTGAGAATGCCGTAAACGATGAATATAACGCTCGGGGGGATCAGGATGCCAAGGCTTCCCCCGGCGGCGATCACTCCCGTGGCAAGTTCCGGTTTATAATTATAGCGTTTCATCTCCGGAAGGGTCACTGCCGCCATGGCGGCCGCCGTCGCGTTCGTTGAACCGCAGATCGCCGCGAAGGCGGCACAGGCGCCGATTGCCGCTATCGCCAGCCCGCCGGGCCAGTGACCGATGAACTTGTATGCGGAATCGAAAAGTCGCTTACTGATGCCGGAATGGTACGCGAGCTGGCCCATGAGCACGAACAGGGGGATCACCGTCAGATTGTAGGAGCCGAAAACAGAATAGATGTCCTTGGCGATGAGGTTCAGAGAGGCGTCAAAGGAAACGAGATACCCGAAGCCGAGGAACCCGATGACGGCCATAACGAATCCCACAGGCATCCGCGAAAAGATAAAGATGAACAGAGCAACGATTCCGATCAGGCCGATGACGGTGGGGTTCATGAAAGCACCTTTTTCAGTGATGCGGCGATCTCCTTTATGAGTACCAGACAGACGACGGCGCACCCGAGGGAGATTCCGAAGGCAAAGGGATAGATCGGCAACTGGATCGTGAGGGATACCTCGCCGGTTGCTCGGAGGCTCAACCCGTACATGAAGCTCTGCCACGATATGATCCCGAAGAGAAGCATGCTGATGATGCCGTTGACGGCGTCAATGGCGTTCTGCACCCGCTTCGAGAATCGCTGGACGAGAAATTCCACGGCGATGTGACCACCCTGCAGGGTCGTGTAAGCAAGGGCAAAGGCCACGACCACCGTTCCCAGCAGGCTGACGATCTCATAGGTGCCGGGGATGGGGTGCCGGAAAAGGCGAAGCACCACGTCGCAGCAGGTCAGCAGCATCATGACCGTCAATGCCGCCGCCGCGACCCAGTTGAAGACATCTGAAAGAATGCCGACAGGTTTTTCAAAGTGAAGCATGGCTCGCTCTCCCGCGCTCCCCGTATTGGGAGGTCAGGCGCCCCGGCGCACTGCCCTGCGCACGGGGAGCCGTGACCTCTGGAATATGCCAGACACCGATCTCTCTCAAAAGATCGAAAACAGTATCAGTTGATGCGGCTTTGTGAAAAGTGCCAGAAGCGCACCGAAGCATATGGACTTTTAACGAAGTCGCTATTACTTCCTGTTCTTTCCTATCAGACGCTGAACCTCCTCAACGGCCTGCTTCCCGGGGAGGTTCTTCTCTTCCGCGCCCGATATGTATTCATCGATAACGGGCCGGACCGCCGCTACCCACCGTTTGCTTTCCTCGTCGGTGAGTGAAAGGATCTCATTTCCCCTTTCGAGCGTGAACTTCCGTCCTTCGTCATCGCTCGAATCCCAGACCTTCCCATGGATGTCGACCCATTCGCGGCTTATCCCGTCCATGATGTCACGGATATCCTGGGGGAGCGAGTTCCATTTATCCTTGTTCATGACCACGAACATGGCGGTTGTGTATCCCACGCTGTTGCAATCGGTGGTGTATTTGATCACTTCGGCCTGTTTCCATCCCTTGAGCGTCTCGATGGGAGTGAAGGTCCCCTCGACGACCCCTTTCTGCAGGGCCTCATAGGTGGCTCCCTGGGGCATGGCGACCGGAACACCGCCCAGTGCCTCCGCAACCTTTGCGCTCAGGCCGGTGGAGCGGATCTTCATGCCCTTCAGTTCTTCCAGGGTCCTGACGGGTTTCTGTGTGTGGAGAAGACCCGGTCCGTGGGCGTGGATGTAAAGGACCTTGACATCCTTGAGTTCCTCCGGCTGCATGGTTCTGGCAAATTCGTCGGCGACCCGTGTCGCCACCAGACCGCTGGGATATCCGTGAGGAAGGTCAAGGGCCTCCATAACGGGAAACCGGCCACGGGTGTACGCGAAGCAGGACATGCCGATGTCGGAAATGCCGTTCACAACCCCGTCATAGCACTGGTTGGCCGCCGTCAGGGTGCCCCCCGGGAAAAGGGTGATTCGGACCCTGCCGTCGGTTCGTTTTTCCACTTCCTGAGCCCAGTCAACGGCTGCCTTGCACTGATCGTGCGTGGGTGGAAAGAATATGCTGTAGGTCAGGTTCACCGTTTGTGCCTGGACCACCCCGGGACCGGCCGGTATGCACAGAAATGCCAGTACCAGCCCCACTGCCAAGATACTCTGCGTCATTCTCCTCATTGTTGTTCCCTCCATCTAACATATTGATATGGCATTCATTTGTTTTAACGATAGAATAAGCTGCTGATCGATTCATGCAACCACGAAGTGGTTGGTTCGGGAAGCCTGCTTGACCATCCACGGACGGACGGGCAGCAGGCATTAATACATGTAGGCGTAGAAATAAAAAGGAAGGCTTTTGAAAGGATGATGCTGTCTTTCGTTCATCTGCTCAGCTCAATTCAAAGGATTAGTGCTGTCTGTATGTAATTTTACGGTTCCTGTCAAGTACTTTGTACGGTCCCTGTCCGTTCTCCGGCGGTCCCGTTTTTTTGACGGGGCTCTGCCCGGTACCGTGCAGCGATCTTCCAACAGGTGCGCGATGCTGGGATGACAAGGGGTTCCGTTGAACAGGACCGCCGCGGGGACCGGGCCTTCTTCCCGGGCCGCCCCCGCGGCCATCTCGTAACAAGCTGTTCTTATTCGTCTTTTTTCTTGTCTTTGCCCTTGGTCACTTCAGCTTTCAGCTTTTCCAGTTCCGCTTTTGTCTCCTCAAGCTCTTTCTGTTTGATCTCCTGTTCCTTCTGCAGGTCCTTCTTTTCCTGCATCTGGTCCTTCAGTTCGTCGATGCCAACGTAAACGGCAAGGGCGCCGCCGAGAAGAAGAATGATGGGAATTCCGCCCTTGAGAATGATCAGGAAATCAGAACCCCACAGTACAAGACCGACAAACCCCAGAACCGCTGCAACGAGACCTCCGATTAATACCTGCATTTCCGCAAACCTCCTAATGAATAATTTCCGTTGATGGCATAGTAAAAAACCGATTACGGCATGTGGAATGGTCACTAAAGAACTTTTGCTAACATAAATCCCATTCTCAGGCAAGGTGAAAATACAGAAAAAATTCTTGCTTAAAATTACATATTACATTAAGTTACAACCCTTTCAGTGGATGGAGGCCGTCCTGTCGGACGGTGTTCCCGCGAACTCTGTCACGGTGGTGAAGCACATGATCGATCTCGATTTTGATAAGGCCGGCGGATTGGTTCCCGCCATAGTGCAGGACTGTGAAACCGGTGAAGTCCTGATGCTTGCTTACATGAACCGCGAATCATTCGCGAAGACCCTGGAGACGGGCAGGGCCACCTACTGGAGCCGTTCACGGAACACGCTCTGGGTGAAGGGTGAGTCGTCGGGGAACGTTCAGCTGGTTAAAGACCTGTTTGTGGACTGTGATTCCGATACGATCCTGCTCAAGGTCGAACAGGTCGGCGGTGCAGCCTGTCACCTGGGGTACCGGTCCTGTTTTCACCGCCGGCTGGCGGGTTCTGACACACTGGAGATCACCGGTGAAAAAATATTTGATCCGGAGGACGTATATCGCTCATGAGTCTGTTGAAACTGGGAATTCCCAAGGGAAGTCTTGAAGCCAGTACGGTTGAGTTGTTCAAAAAGGCCGGATGGCGGATCACTTACGACAGCCGCAGCTACTTCCCCGACATAGATGATGATGAGATCAACTGCTCCCTGGTGCGGGCCCAGGAGATGTCGCGGTACGTTGAGCAGGGAACGATCGATCTCGGTCTGACCGGCAGGGACTGGATCATTGAAAACGGTTCGGACGTCATGGTCGTCCAGGACCTGGTGTATTCAAAATCCACGGCCCGCCAGGCCAGGTGGGTACTGGTGGTACGGGAGGATTCCCCCATCGCGACGATCGAGGACCTGGAAGGGAAAAAAATATCCACGGAACTGGTCAACTTTACCACTATGTATTTCCGGGACAGAAATATCAACGTCCAGGTGGAGTTTTCATGGGGTGCCACGGAAGCCAAGGTGGTGGAGGGGCTGGTTGACGCCATCGTGGAAGTGACGGAAACGGGAAGCACTCTCCGCGCCAATAAGCTGAAGATCATTCATGAACTCATGAAGACCAACACTCAGCTCATCGCGAACAGGAATGCCTGGAAGGACCCCTGGAAGAGAAACAAGATCACGCAGATCAATACCCTTCTGCAGGGATCCCTGTCCGCCACGAACAAGGTGGGGCTGAAATTGAACGTGTCCCGGGAAAATCTGGGCCGGGTGGTCCTACTGCTCCCATCCCTGAAGGCGCCCACCACGTCGGCCCTCTATAATGAGGAATGGTTCGCCGTTGAGGCGATCGTGGACAAGGACATTGTCAGGGAACTGATCCCCATTCTTCAGGACGCCGGTGCGGAGGGCATCATAGAGTACCCCTTGAACAAGGTGATATGAAAGGTGCGGGCGATGACGAGAACAGGTGTTGTTGAAAGAAAGACCAGGGAAACCGATATCTTCGTAGAGATCAGACTCGACGGGAACGGTGCCGGAGAGATCGCGACGACCATACCTTTTCTCGACCACATGCTGGCGCTCATGGCGAAACACGGTTTTATGGACATCACCGTGCGGGGGAGCGGCGACACCGATGTGGATTACCATCACCTCGTGGAGGACCTCGGCATCTGCCTGGGAGAGGCCATGAGGCAGGCCATCGGTGATAAACGGGGGATCCGCCGGTACGGCGCGGCGCTCATCCCCATGGACGAGAGTCTCGCGTCGGTCGCGGTGGACATGTCGGGCAGGTCCTGCCTGGTCTTCAAGGCCGATTTCAAGGGCAAGAAAATACGGGATTTCGATCCGTTGCTCTTCAAGGAATTTTTCAAGGCCCTGGTGGACAACGGGGGAATAACCTTGCACATAAACATGGTGTATGGTACAAACCCCCACCACATGGCCGAGTCCATATTCAAGGCATTTGCCCGGGCTTTCAGCGAGGCGGTTTCCATTGATGACCGTGTCGAAGGCGTCATGTCCACGAAAGGCAGCCTCTGAAACCGGGCGTTCGACTATTGATACCCTCTTGACATATTCCGGGCATACCCTTTCATGCCGAAGAGGTGCAGAGGGGGTGAATTTCATGAACAGAACACTTTTCAGGTGGGTGAAATCCGTCCCGGGGTGCTGCGCTTTGTTGTTGCTCTTCCTTGCCGGCTGTTCCGCCGGGAGCGCGGTATCAACGAGACATTTTGTTCCTGAAAGCACCGTGGTCTGCAATGCCATTGCGGTGGCTCCTTTTCAAACGGTCCCCGTCGATGTCTCACGGGGGGAATACGGTATCTGTCCTCTCTGCGGCATGATGATGAGAAGCTGTCCCTGCCGGTCTTCCGGTGATCCCTGCAGGATCGTGGAAGACCTGTTCCTCGAAGGCCTGCGGGAGCGTAAAAGTCCGTCGGTCATACCTGGCGAGAAGGTCGCCGCCGTCTACCGGAGGATATTGACCGATTCCTTTACCCTGTCGCAACGGGAGGTCATGCAGGCCCTCGGTCGCGAGTTGCAGGTCGATCATGTCCTGGCCGGGTACGTGTTCTGTTACCGGGAAAGAAAGGGGTATGCCTATTCCGTCGATACTCCCTCATCGGTCGTCTTCAGTGTACACCTGGTACGGGTGGAAGACGGGGCCCTGGTGTGGCGGGGTATTTTCGACAAGACCCAGAGCTCCCTCTTTGAAAACCTTCTTTCTCTGCCGTCCTTCATCAGGGAGCGGGGGAAATGGGTGACCGCCGGCCGCCTTGCTGAGGAAGGAGTCACGGAAATCCTCAGGACGTTCCCGGGAACCGGAGAATAATACAAAGAAAAATGGATGCGGGGAAAAACGGGACCGGGCAGGAGCAGGCGTTTCGGTACCCTTCCCGTGAAATGGTGTTATGCTGATCATACCGGCCATTGATGTACAGAACGGAAACTGTGTGCGCCTTCTTCAGGGGGATTTTTCCCGGAGCACCGTTTACGGGGATGATCCCGCCGCCGTTGCCCGGCAATGGCAGGATCGGGGCGCACAGCGTATCCACGTTGTCGATCTCGACGGGGCCCGTGAGGGAAGTCCCCGAAACAGGCGGGTCGTCGGGGATATCGTCAAGGCCGTGGATGTACCGGTGCAGGTCGGCGGCGGTATCCGTGATGAGGTGACGGTCCGGGAATATCTCGATATGGGTGTGAGCCGGGTTATCCTGGGCACGGCGGCGTTAAAGGACCGGGAAAGCGTCTTCGCTATCTGCGACCGGCACCGGGGTTCGATAATCATCGGCATCGACGCCAGGAACGGGGTCGTGGCCGTCGAGGGATGGGTCGAAAAAACGGAAAAATCCCCCGCCGAGATCGCTGCGGATTACGAGCAGTGCGGCCTTGATGCGATCGTATACACCGACATCGGTCGGGATGGCATGGAAACGGGCGTCAACGTGGAGATGACGGCGGCCCTTGCCCGGGCTGTCAGGGTGCCGGTCATCGCGTCGGGCGGCGTGCGGGGATTGGATGATATTCACAGATTGCTGGCCGTAGAATCGGCGGGTATCAGCGGTGTCATTATCGGGAAAGCCCTTTACACGGGGGCATTGAACCTGGAAGATGCCATTGCCGCGGCTCGGCGGAACATCCGGCGGGACTCCCCGTGAGGGAAAGCCGGTGAATATGCGCGGAGGGATGGGTCATGAAAGACTGCATTTTTTGTAAGATTGTCAGAGGAGAGATCCCGAGCACTATCGTCTATGAATCCGAGCGTGTCCTTGCCTTTGACGACATCAGCCCCGCCGCCCCGGTCCATGTCATCGTGGTGCCGAAACAGCATGTGGCAACCCTCATGGACCTGGGGGATGATTCTCTGGACGTGATGAAGGATATCACGAAAGCGGTCCAGGAAGTGGCGCGCATCAAGGGTGTCGATGAACGAGGTTTCAGGATGGTCATCAATTGTAACGAGGAAGGAGGACAGGTCCTTTTTCACCTCCATGTCCACGTCCTGGGAGGCAGGCGCCTGGAAGACGATATGGGATGAAACAGCGGGCAGGTCCATGCCCCGTCGTTATTTTTTTTTGAAAGGCGGTCCGGTGATTTGACAATCGCCGGGGAACAACTAAATTAAGAGTAATGCCTAACTCATGAGAGTGAAAGGCACCCTCCGGTGCCCGATGGAAAGGTAGTGTTCGGAATGGATATTTTGAAACGAGTTGACGCGGAAATGATCACGGCCGCGAAGGCGAAGGATAAAATACGCCTGTCGGCCCTCAGGATGATGAAGGCTGCGCTCCATAACAGGCAGATTGATCTGAAGGAAAAGTTCACGGAAAAAGAGGCCTTGCAGGTGTTTTCTTCCCTGGCGAAACAGAGAAAGGACTCTATCGAACAGTTCCGGAACGGTGGGCGGATTGACTTGGCTGAAAAAGAAGAGCAGGAACTCAGGGTGATCCAGGAATTCATGCCCGAGCAGATGTCGGAAGAAGAGATACTGTCGGTGATCGAGAAAGCCATTGAAGAAGCCGGCGCCACGAGCGCGCGGGACATGGGAAAGGTCATGAAGGTCCTCATGCCCCGGTTGACGGGAAAGGCCGACGGAAAAGTCGTCAGTGACATGGTCAAGGCGAAACTTTCTTCCTGATGGAGATGAAGGAGCGCCGCGCCGAAGGCGGCGTGCCCCCCGCCGCGTCACCGCGGGACAGGGCACGTGCCCATCGCGACCCGAAGGGGAGGTCGAGATTGACAGGGCATATTCCTCAGGAAACAATAGAAGAGATCAAAAGCCGGGCGCAGATCGTCGATATCGTCTCCGAGTACGTAACCCTCAGGAAACGGGGCAGAAACCACATCGGCCTGTGCCCCTTTCACCGGGAAAAGACCCCGTCCTTTACCGTCAATCCCGAAAAACAGATCTTTTACTGCTTCGGGTGCGGAGAAGGGGGGAATGTCATATCGTTTCTCATGAAAATGAACACGATGACCTTTCCCGAGGCGGTCAGGAGCCTGGCGGGAAAGGTGGGTGTCATCATCCCCGTGAGCGATCCGACTCCCGGGGAGAAAAAGAAAATCAGCGAGCGCGAGGCGGTCCACCGGATCAACATGGCGGCCGCCGAATTTTTTTTCGCCGGCCTCTCCTCGAAGAGAGGTCGTACCGCTCGGGAATATTTGAAGAAAAGAGGTATCAGTGATCCCGTCGTCAAGAAATATTTTCTGGGCCACGCGCCCGATGAATGGCGGGAACTGAAGGGACACTTTGAAAAAAAAGGCATACCCCTGGAACTTGCCGGAAAAGCGGGACTGATCGTATTCCCCGATACGGGGCAGCCCTATGATCGTTTCAGGAACAGGCTGATCTTTCCGATCCAGGACCTGAACGGAAAGGTGGTCGCCTTCGGCGGCAGGATTCTCGGTGAGGGCGAGCCGAAATATCTCAATTCGCCGGAGTCGCCCGTGTATACGAAGGGGAGAACACTCTACGGGCTCTACCAGTCGAGGGACGACGTCCGCCGTGCCGACGCGGTCATAATCGTGGAGGGGTATTTCGACCTCCTGGCGCTCTGGAACGCCGGCGTTACGAATGTGGCGGCCACGCTCGGCACCGCCCTGACCAGGGATCAGGCGGCCTTGATACGACGGTTCACCCGGAACGTCATCATGATCTTCGATCCCGATGAGGCGGGCATCCACGCCGTCGAGCGGGGGCTCCAGATATTTCTCGAAGAACAGATGGAGGCGAAGATCGTTATTCTCCCCGATAAGCGCGACCCCGCCGACTTTGTGTCGGAATCGGGCGGTGATGCCCTTCGGGAACTGATCGGCGGCGCCCGTTCCATGGTGGACTATTATATCGATCATGTCATCGGCGGAAAAAAGACCCTTGAAGAGAATCTTCGTTCCGCCCGGGAATCGGTGAGTTTCTTCGCCGGCATCGCGGACCCCATCCAGCGGGGGCTTTTTATCAGGCGTGTCGCCGAACGGCTGGGGATCGAGGAGGCGCTTCTCACGGCCGGCGTGTCACGGCTCCTCTCGAAGCCGCGCGGGACGGGAGAGCAGGAGCCGCCCGAGCGGGGGAGAAAAAAGGTTCCAGCCACTGATTCCGTCGAGCTGAACCTGCTGCACCTCATGATGGAATACCCCGGTGTTATTGATACGGTCGTCACCGGGAACGTCGTCGAATGGTGCCTGGACGAGGATGTCCGTGACGCGGCGTGGAAAATGATCGATGAATGGAAGCGTGGCACCGGAACGGACGCCGGGGATTTTGTCGCCGCCCTTCCGGCGGGAAGCGTCCGGGAGGGGCTCCTGAAGCGGATGGTGGAATCACCGTGCAGCGATGACGTTGTTGAAAGGATGCTTCAGGATACGATACGCAAGATCAGGTCCCGCTGGTATCGAAGAAAGCACCAGGTGCTGAAGATGAAGCTTGCGGAAGCCCAGAAACGGGGCGACGCGGAACTGCTGCATGAACTGCTCAGGGAAAAGGACGGACTGATAAAGGAAGAGCGGGGTCTGTCCGAAGCCGGCAGGGGAGAGGGACCGATGGGTCGTGAAGAGGGAATATTCTGAAGGCAAGGAGCAAGGACAATGAAAAAAATAATGAAATCCGATGAGGTACAGAAACTTATATCACTTGGCGAGGAAAAGGGCTTCCTTACCTACGACGATATCAATGATATGCTTCCATCGGATATCGTGTTGTCCGAACAGATCGACGACATCATGATCCTCTTCGGGGAAAAGAACATCGATGTCGTCGACGCCGACAAGGCCGACAAGATAGACATCAAGAAGGATGTCGATGATACGGACGATCAGAAGGAGGCCGACCTCCTTTCGGCGGTGCCCATATCGACACTCGGCAAGACCGGTGACCCCGTTAAGATGTACCTCAGGGAAATGGGCCTCGTGTCTCTCCTGAGCCGTGAAGAAGAGGTGGAAATAGCGAAGCGGATCGAAGAGGGGGAAAAGAAGATACTGGCCACCCTTTTGAGCCTTCCCATTTACGTGGACCAGATCGTCATTATCGGCGCGCGTCTGAAAACGGGAGAGGTGCGCATCAAGTCCGTCGTCGACAACCTGGAGGACGAGAGCGGCTTCATGGAGGAGGACATCCAGCGAGAGCGGGTGCAGAAACTTATCGATCAGATCACGAAACTGCACCGGAGGAATGGTACCATTGAGGAGCGTCTCAAAGACCCCGATCTGGATGAAAAGAGGATCAAACGGCTGACCAGGGAGCTGGAGAACAACCGGCAGAAGATCGTCGAACTGTGCATGGAAGTGCGGTTCAGCAAACGGCGCATCAGCAAAATGAGCTCCGATCTGAAGGACGCCGTGGCCCGGATCGAAAAATATGAGAGGAAGATACAGGTATGCAAGGATAAAACGGGTATGTCCCTGAACGCGCTCGATCGGGTATTCGCCCGGATGCGCAACGAGCCCCAAAAGGTGAAGGCCATCGCCAAGGAGAACAGGGTATCCCTGGAGAAGCTGAAAGATGCGGAAAAGACGATACGCGAAGGCCGGAGGGAGTTCAAGCGGGTGGCCGCAGAGATCGGAGCGCCGAAGGAAGCGCTCAAGAACATACTCGAGCAGATCTCCAATGGAGAGCGGGAGGCCAACGAGGCCAAACAGAAGCTGATAAAGGCAAACCTGCGTCTCGTCGTCAGCATTGCCAAGAAATACACGAACCGGGGACTGCAATTCCTCGATCTCATCCAGGAGGGCAACATCGGCCTCATGAAGGCCGTGGAGAAGTTCGAGTACCAGAGGGGTTACAAGTTCTCCACATACGCCACCTGGTGGATCCGGCAGGCCATAACCCGTGCCATTGCCGATCAGGCGCGTACCATACGGATCCCCGTTCACATGATAGAGACCATCAACAAGCTGATACGGACCTCTCGATACCTCGTGCAGGAACTGGGCAGGGAACCGAATCCCGCTGAGATTGCCGATAAAATGGAATTTCCCCTGGATAAGGTAAGAAAGGTCCTGAAGATCGCCAAGGAGCCCATTTCTCTCGAAACCCCGATCGGCGAGGAAGAGGACAGCTCGCTGGGTGATTTCATAGAGGACAAGAAGATCATGTCTCCCTCGGAGGCGACGATGAGCATGGACCTGGCCAACCAGACCAGAAAGATCCTGTCCACGCTGACGCCGCGGGAGGAAAAGGTACTGCGGATGCGCTTCGGTATCAGCGAAAAGTGTGATTATGATCTCGACCTGAACAGTGACAAGCTGACCGACACGGTCCAGCGGGCCCGGAAGATAGAGGCGAACGTGCTCAAGAAGATGCGATCGTCATCGCGAAGGCGGGAGATCAAGAGCGGGACGAAGTAAAAAAGTGCCTGAGTACGATCCGTGATTCGTTATTCAGAATTCGGGACTCGTAATCCGTAATCCCTTATTGCAGTTGCCCGATTTATCGGGCTTTTTTATTCTGTCATTCCCGCGCAGGCGGGAATCCGGTCAATCGCAGAAGGCGATCGCCTCTATCTCGAGCGGAGCGCCGCGGGGAAGGTCCCGTACCTCGATGCAGACCCGCGCAGGCCGCGAATCTCCAAAGTATTCATCATAAACAGCGTTGAGCTCGGCGAACCGCTCCATGTCGGTCAGGTAAACGGTGACCTTCACGACACGGTCGAGGTCGGAGCCGCCCGCTTCAATGATCGCTTTCAGGTTTTCAAGGGCCCGCCGTACCTGGCGTTCGAATGACCCCGAGGCGGATTCTCCCGTCTTCGGGTCGATCGGTAACTGACCGGAGACGAACAACCAGTTGCCGGCTCTGATTGCCTGGGAATAGGGTCCCACCGGTTCCGGGGCCTTGTCGGTCATGACGGGCGTGCGTTCCATGGGCGGCGCTCCTCCATTCAAGATGATTACCTGCTTTTACTCGCAGATGCGGGGAATGGTCAATGAAAAAAAATGAGTGCCTGAGTTCCTAAGTATGAGTGCCTGTTATTGCCCCCCCTCTTTTATAAAGAGGAATTGGGGGAGATTTTACTCTTTGTTTTTCCGGAATCCGCATGACTGTTCACCAGTTTGATCCGTAATCCTCTTTAAAAATCCCTCCCAACCTCCCTTTACAAAGGGAGGAGAAAAACGAGAAAAACCTATAAATAAGGCAACGACAATAATGGGTCAGGGAATACGGATTAGGGATTACGGATTACGAGTTACGATTAACGATTCCCGAATCGCGTTTTACGAATCCCGATTGTCCTTGCACAAGGACGGCGCCTTTGTTATTGAGATAATTTACGTTTAAGCACCATGGTATGCATCCTATGGAACATATTCTGACCGTTACGGAATTGACGCAACAGATAAAGGACCTTCTGGAAAGCCGGTTCGGATACGTCTGGGTCGCCGGCGAGGTGTCGAACCTGAGGCGGCCGGGGTCCGGCCATGTCTATTTCACCCTCAAGGATGAAGAAAGCCAGATCCGCGCCGTCCTGTTCCGCCCGTACGCGTCACGGATCGGTTTTGCCCTCGAGGAGGGGATGAGCATCGTCTGCCGGGGCCGGCTGTCCCTGTACCAGCCCCGCGGGGAATACCAGATCATTGTCGAAGCGGCGGAGCCACGCGGGCTGGGCGCCCTGCAGATGGCCTTTGAACAGCTCAAACGGCGGCTCGAAGCGGAGGGCCTCTTCGCCCCCGAAGCGAAAAAGGCCGTTCCCTTCCTGCCCGACAGGATCGGTATCGTCACCTCTCCCACGGGAGCGGCCGTCAGGGACATCCTGAACATCACCCGCCGCCGGTTCTCGTCCGTTAATATCCTTATCGCCCCTGTCCGGGTACAGGGCATGGAGGCACCCCCTGAGATATGCCGAGCAATCGAGGCCCTGAATTCCCTGAGCGATATAGATGTCATTATCGTCGCCCGGGGCGGCGGTTCGCTTGAAGACCTGTATCCCTTCAATGATGAACGGGTGGCGCGGGCCATATTCGCCTCCCGGATCCCGGTCATCTCCGCCGTCGGCCATGAAATAGATTTCACCATCGCCGATTTTGTCGCCGACCTGCGCGCCCCGACGCCGTCCGCGGCGGCTGAACTGGTCGTGCCGAACCGGCGGGACCTGGTGGAACGCCTGGAAACACTGAAAGCGCGCCTGTTATCGGGCCGGCGCAACATGGCGGCCCGCCTGCGGGAGCGGGTGAATTACCTTCAGGGGAAGATACCCCACCCGAGAAGACGGATCGTCGACCTGCGGCTTCTCGTGGACGATCGGCTGTCGGAGCTGATCGAGACCCTCAGGCGTGATATCGGCGCCAGGGGGAAAGAGGTATCCGCTCTGCGCGGTCTCCTGCTTCGGTCGAGTCCGGACAGGCGGGTTCGGGAACACGGGAGAGCTCTCGACAACACGCTGCGGCACCTGCACATGTCATTGCGTGTGTATCTGCGGGAGCTGGAAAGCAGGGTCCGGCGGAACGCGGCGCTGCTTGACGGGTTGAGCCCGCTCGCGGTCCTCAGGCGCGGGTACGGGATCATCAGGAAAATACCGGACGGGACGGTGATCAAAGATGCCGCAACGGTCGCAGCGGGCGACCTGGTATCGGTCAAGATCGCCCTCGGCGGTTTTGACGCGAGGGTGACAGAGGTAACAGAGGAGCACGAAGATGGCGGAAAAGAAATTTGAAAAGGCCCTTGAACGGCTGGAGGATATCGTCCGCAGGCTGGAGGAGGGTGAAATGACCCTCGATGAATCGCTGAAGGCCTTTGAAGAGGGCATCCGGCTGGCGCGGTTCTGTTCAAAGAAGCTTGATGAGGCGGAACGCAAGGTGGAAGTGCTGCTGGCCGATGAAGAAGGATTCACCGTGGAGCCCTTTCCCGGAGAAAGTGAACCGGGTGAAGAGGGATAGAGTCATGGAACTGGACGCGTACCTCAGGGAGCGGAAAGAGCTTGTCGATGAAGCGTTGAACGAGCGTATCCCGGCGGGCGATCCACTGTCCTCATCCATCTTTGAGTCGGTCCGCTACAGTCTCTTTGCCGGGGGGAAGCGGATACGGCCCATCCTCTGCATGGCCGCCGCCGAGGCCCTGGGTGGTGACAGTGAGTTGGTGCTTCCCGTTGCCTGCGCCCTGGAGATGATCCATACCTATTCGCTGATCCATGACGATCTACCTGCCATGGATAACGATGACTTCCGGCGGGGGAAACCGACGAATCACACCGTCTTCGGGGAAAATATCGCCATCCTGGCCGGTGACGCGCTCCTGACGGAGGCCTTTCGGGTCATGTCGGAGCCTGCCGGCAGCCCCCTGGTACCGGCGGAACGGATACTCGCCGTCATCGGTGAAATATCACGAGCGGCGGGTTTTTACGGCATGGTGGGCGGCCAGGTCGTGGATATCATCTCGGAAGGAAAGGCCGTGGACCTTGATACGCTTTCCTATATACATGAAAAAAAGACAGGCGCGCTGATCACCGTGTCTCTCCGGTCGGGGGCCATCCTGGCCGGGGCGGGGGACACTGAACTTGCAGCGCTGACACAATACGGCGGGAACATCGGCCTTGCCTTTCAAATAGCCGACGATATCCTTGATATTGAAGGCGACAGGGACCTTCTGGGAAAGGACACCGGTGCCGACGGTGTCCGGGGAAAAATGACCTTCCCCGCCCTCATGGGGATCGAGAGATCCCGGGAGCAGGCCCGGCGCCTTGTCGAGGAGGCACTCTCGGTGATCGCGTCTTTTGATGAAAGAGCCGAACCGCTGCGGCTTATCGCCCGCTTCATCATCGAGCGGCGGTCCTAGATTGATGAAAAAAAACGGGAGCATTGCCGTTGGATACAAAGAAGGAACATCTTTTAGACAGGATCACCGCGCCGTCCGATGTACGCGCTCTTGAACCGGCAGAGCTGGAACAACTCGCCGAGGAGATCAGGGGCATGATCATCGAGACGGTCTCCCGGAACGGGGGGCACCTGGCTCCATCGCTGGGGACCGTCGAGCTGACCCTGGCGCTGCATTACGTTTTCAATACCCCCCACGACCGGATCGTCTGGGACGTAGGACACCAGGCATACGCACACAAGATCATCACGGGCCGCCGGGACGTCTTCGATACCCTGCGCAAAGACAGGGGCATCAGCGGGTTTCCAAAACGCAAGGAGAGCCCTTACGATGTGTTCGACGTGGGACACAGCAGTACCTCGATCTCTGCCGCCTCCGGCATTGCCGAGGCGCGGTGCCTGAAGGATGATACCTACAAGGTGATCGCCGTCATCGGCGATGGGTCCATGACGGCGGGCCTTGCCTATGAAGGCATCAACTGGGCGGGTGATCAGAAAAAGGACCTCATCGTGGTCCTCAACGACAATGAAATGTCGATCTCCGAGAACGTGGGGGCGCTGTCCTCGTACCTGAACCGCATCATGACGGGACAGCAGATGACGAAACTGCGCAACCGCGTGCAGGCCTTTTTGAAGACCATCCCCGGTATCGGTGAACAGATGGTGAAGTTCACCAAGCAGGTGGAGGAATCCCTCAAGGCGTTCATTGTTCCCGGCATCCTCTTCGAAGAACTGGGATTCATGTATGTGGGGCCCCTTGAAGGACACCATCTTGACCACCTCATCAAGACCTTCCGGAACGTGAAGGCCCTGGACCGGCCCGTGCTCGTGCATGTGATAACGAAAAAGGGAAAGGGGTATCACTTCGCGGAAGAACGGCCGGCACTGTTCCACGGCATCGGCCCCTTCGATATTGCCACGGGCGAACCCGCTCATGAAAACGGCGCCCCCCCGGCATACACGTCGGTCTTCGGAAAGACCATGGTCACCCTGGCCCGGGAAAATCCGCGCATCGTGGCCATAACGGCGGCCATGAGCACCGGGACGGGGCTCGATCTCCTCGCCCGGGAGATCCCCCGGCGGTTCTTTGACGTGGGTATCGCCGAACAGCACGGTGTCACCTTCGCGGCGGGTCTTGCCGTGGAGGGATTCATTCCCGTGGTCGCCATTTATTCCACCTTTCTGCAGCGGGCCTACGACCAGGTCCTTCATGACGTCTGCCTCCAGGACCTTCCCGTCGTGTTCGCCCTCGACCGTGGCGGTATTGTCGGAGAGGACGGGGAGACCCACCAGGGGCTGTTCGACCTTGCCTACCTGCGATCGATCCCGAACATGATCCTCATGGCGCCCAAGGACGAAAACGAACTCCAGCACATGCTGAAGACCGCTGTTGAATCGAAACATCCCACGGCGATCAGGTATCCCCGGGGACGGGGTGTCGGTGTTCCCCTGGATAAGGAACCGCGCTCCCTGCCCCTCGGAAAGGGAGAGGTCCTTCGGGCGGGTGGTGACCTGGCCATCGTCGCCGTGGGCGCTTCGGTCCACCCGGCCCTTGAGGCCGCCGGCATTCTCGAGGAAAAGGGCATCGAGGCTTGTGTCATCAACGGCCGCTTCATCAAGCCCCTGGACGGGGAACTCCTCCGTGATACGGCCCGAAGGATAAAAAAGATCCTCACCGTTGAAGAGAATGTCCTTATGGGAGGCTTCGGCAGCGCCGTCATGGAGCTTCTCGGTGACGGCGGTATTTCGGATGTCCGGATCAGGCGCATCGGGATATCCGATACCTTTGTAGAGCACGCGTCCCAGACGGAACTGAGGAGGCGGTATTCCCTCGACGCGAGTGGGATCGCCCGGGTGGCACTGGAATTCCTGGCGGACGGGGAATAGTGTCCGTGACGCGGTCGAACGGTTCGGGCAGGTCATGAAAAATGCCACACCTCGGAAAATGAGGCTCGATACGCTCCTGGTTGAACGGGGGATAGCGGCGACGAGGCAGCGGGCAAAGGCGCTGATCCTCTCCGGTTCCGTCGTGGTCGATGACCACCGCGTCGAAAAGGCCGGTGCCCTTGTTTCGCCCGATGCCGATATCCGCGTCCGTGGCGAGGATAATCCCTATGTCAGCCGTGGCGGCTTGAAGCTCAAGGGAGCTCTGGACCGGTTCGGTATCGATGTCCGGGGAAAGGTGGCCCTCGACGTCGGCGCTTCCACAGGCGGTTTCACCGATTGCCTGCTCCAGGAGGGCGCCCGCAGGGTGTATGCCGTGGACGTGGGATACGGGCAGCTTGCCTGGAAGCTCAGGCAGGACGAACGGGTCGTTCTCTTTGAACGCACCAATATCCGTCATTTCGACGGCCGGGGCATCGAGGAGGCCATCGAGATTGCCGTTGTCGATGTTTCCTTTATCTCTCTGACACTGGTGCTCCCCGTGGTGTTGAAACTGACGGAACGGGGAGGAAGCATACTTGCCCTCATCAAGCCGCAGTTCGAGGCGGGCAGGGGTGAAGTGGGCAAAAAGGGCGTGGTGCGGGACCCGGCGGTCCATGAACGGGTGGTGCGGGAGATCGTCGATCTCAGTGACCGTCTGGGAGTGGCCGTCGCGGGGACCTGCGAGTCGCCCATCACCGGGCCCGAGGGGAACAGGGAATTCTTTCTCCATGGGGTCAAGCGTTGAGAGGGCTGGTGCCCGATTGCGCGTAAGACTTTACACACTCGAAACTATTGAATATTTCATAAATGCTTCGGGACGGTAAAAAGATCAGAAAGGTTCCGGATGCGCGTCAAACTGGCACATACAGCGGGATTCTGCATGGGCGTGAAGAGGGCCGTTGATATCGCCCTCGATATGGCCCAGCGGGGCGGGGAAGAGAAGATATATACCTACGGTCCCCTGATCCACAATCCGCAGACCATAGAGATCCTCGAATCACGGGGGGTCATTCCGCTGACCGATGTCAACGGGGTTCAGGACGGGCTCGTCATTATCCGGGCGCACGGGATATCCCCCGAAGACCGCGAGAAGATCAGGCGCAAGGGAATTGCCATCGTGGACGCCACCTGTCCCAAGGTGGCACGGGTCCAGGCGATCATCAAGAAGCACAGCGGCAGCGGCTATACGGTGCTCATCGCCGGCGACCGGACCCACCCCGAGGTTATCGGTCTGCTCGGCTACGCGTCTGACCGCGGCATCGTGGTGGGCGGTCCCGATGAGATCGCCTCGCTGCCGCCCCTCGAAAAGGTCTGCCTGGTGACGCAGACAACGCTGAATTCCGCCGTTTTTGAATCGATCGTCACCGCCGTCAGGGAAAAATATCCCGGCGCCGTCATATTCAACACCATCTGCGATTCCACGGAGCGCCGCCAGACCGAGATCAGGAACATGGCGACCGAGATGGACGCGATCATCATCGTGGGAGGGAAGAACAGTGCCAATACCCGCCAGCTTGCCGCCATATCGCGGAAACTGGGGGCCCCGACCTTCCATGTCGAAACGGCCGCCGAACTGGAGGCCCTGGACCTCGGCGGGTATGAGAAGATAGGTGTCTCCGCCGGCGCGTCGACGCCGAACTGGATCACCGACGGTGTCATAGATTATCTGACGCATTACCGGGAAGGATCGAGCCGGTTCGGATTGTCACGCCTTTATCGTTTCTGGTCGTTTCTGGTCCGCACCGACCTGTATTCGGCGATCGGCGCCGGCTTTCTCTCGGCGGCGAGCATGATCCTCCAGGGACTGGCCCTCAGCGTTCTCCCCATCCTTATCGCGTCTTTTTACGTCTATGCCGTGCACGTCATCAACCGCCTGCGGAGCAGAAATATCGCGCGGCTCATGGGCAGCTACCGCAAGGAACTTTACAGCCGGCATACGAACCTCCAGTACGCCCTCGCCCTCGTCTGCCTGGCGGTGGCCCTGGTCCTTTCCTTCCTGGCGGGACCGGCCCCCTTCGTCATTCTCCTTGTTCTCTCCGTGTTCGGCGTCCTTTACAACATCAGGATCTTTCCCTGGCGCCGGCGGGTGGACCGCCTGGCGGATATCCCCGGAACGAAAAGCCTCTTTGTCGCGCTGGCGTGGGCCGCCGCAACGGCACTTCTTCCCCCGGCGGGTGCCGGCGGGTTCTTCGAACCGGCGGCGGTCATGGCCTTTCTGTTCGTCTTTACACTTGTGTTTGTAAAGTCGGCGCTCTCGGACATGATGGATATTCAGAGTGACCGGCTTGTCGGAGAAGAGACGCTCCCCGTCGTCCTGGGTGAGGCGGGGACGAAAAAACTGCTCAAGGTCATGTCCCTTGCCATGGGGCTTCTGCTCGTGGCGGGTTACCTGGCGGGATGGGGTGCCGGCGTTGCACCGGTGCTTCTGCTGCCCATATTTTATGTGTGGATTTGTTTCCGGGTTTGTGATAAAAGAGCCCGATTTTCAAGCATTATGCTGGAAGGGCTTCTGGGGGCGAATTACATAATCGCCGGACTCGTTGCGGGGCTGTGGTTTATGATCATCACCCGTTTTTAACGGTGTAAATGCCGGGAGGGGCAATATGAAACAAATACTGAAAACAATGCTGATCGTTCTGTGTGTTCTCCTGGTCGGGGCCTGCGGCGGACTACGGTATTCGCAGCTCGCGCCGGACCTCGAGAATTTTCATCCCACGCGGATCGCGGTTCTTCCCGTTGACGCCGGGGCCTATGGCGAGGCATCCGGGACGGCGGACGCGATCCTGGTGCAGGCACTGATCGATACCCAGTGGTTTGCCACGGTTGTGCCGGTCGAGACCGTTCAGACCCAGATAGCAACGAATGAGACCTTCCGGGACATGCTGGTTGATTACCTGTCAAAACTGGACAAGGTCAATTATTCCGATCCGGTCCTCAGCGGGAAGATCGGAGAGACCCTGGGCGTCGACGCGTTTTTGGTGGTCACCGTCGATTTCTGGAACTTTACGATGGAAGACGATGACAAGGTGGCAAAGGTCGGGTTCAGCCTGAAGCTGGTGGAATCGCCGACGGGGCGGGTTGTCTGGAAGGCCGGTCATCACGAAGTCGAAGATTACTGGATAGTAAAACCGGACCTTGCCGAAGTCGCCGTTGAACTGGCTGAAATGATTATCAAAGAAATGCCGCATTGAAGCGGCAGTTGAGAGGGACCGGAAAACGGGGAACGAACGAGCGGATACCGAGTGCTCCGGCGATGCCGGCATCGATACCGTCAAAGGGAGGGAGCAGTAACGGAGTCTTGTTGAAATTCTTGATATGGAGGAAATGAGAACATGGCATATGTAATCACCGATGAATGCATCGCCTGTGGAAGCTGCGAAGACGAATGTCCCGTGGGGGCCATCAGTGAGGGGGATGATAAGTACGTGATCGATCCGGATACGTGCACGGACTGTGGTGCCTGTGCCGATATCTGCCCTGTCGAAGCGATCGTGCCGGGAGATTGAGAGCGACACCGGATCCGAATCCCCTGTACAGCAAGAGGGTCCCTGTACCCCCGTTTCCCTGCCTGCCTCGATAATACTGTTTCCCCGCGTATCCAGGAGCGTCCGGGTTGCCGCCTATGAGTGTGTTCATTGCCTTTGAAGGAATTGAAGGTTGCGGAAAGACCACACAGGTCGGAAAGGCGGCGGATTATCTGACGAAGAGGGGCATCCCCTTCCTGTGCACCGTTGAGCCGGGTGGAACCGGGGTCGGCGAGGAACTGCGAAACATCCTTCTGAACAAGGTATCCCTCCGCATCCACCAGATGACGGAACTGTTCCTCTTCGCGGCGGACCGGATACAGCACGTTGAGGAGGTCATACTTCCGGCCCTGCGATCGGGAACGGTGGTTCTCTGTGACCGGTTCGCCGATGCCACCGTCGCGTACCAGGGTTATGGACGGGAACTGGATATCGACGTTGTGCGGGCCGTGAACCGCTGGGCGTCGGGGTCCGCCACACCGGACATGACGATCCTGATAGACCTTCCGGTGGAGGTGGGGCTTGAGCGGGCGAAAAACCGCTCGGTACGGCTGGAAACGCCTGATGACCGGTTCGAGCGAGAACGCGTGGAGTTTCACCGCCGGGTCAGGGCGGGGTATCTCCGGCTTGCCGGGGAGGAGCCCGACCGGTTCCGCCTGATCGACGGAACCCGGGGTATCGATGCCATTCACGAAGAGATTCGCGGCCATATCGCACGGCTGCTTGCCCGGTGAAACCATGTCGTTCCAGGATATATACGGACAGGAAATACCCATCGCAATACTACGGAATTCCCTTCGCCGCGGGCGGGTGCCCCACGCCTACCTCTTTCACGGCATGGACGGTGTGGGAAAACGAACCACCGCCCGGGTCCTGGCCAAGGCACTGAACTGCCGGGAACGAACCGACGATTCCTGCGATCACTGTCCCTCCTGCCTGAAGATAGACCACGGCAACCACCCCGACATCGTTTTCATGGAACCCGACGGGGTATTCATCAAGATCGAAATGGTCCGGGACCTGCGGAGCCAGATCAAGTACCGGCCCTTTGAAGGGCGGGTCCGGGTATTCATCATTGACGAGGCCGACAGGATGAACGCACCCGCCGCCAACGCCCTTTTAAAGACCCTTGAAGAACCCTCGGTCTCGAACGTCATTATCCTGCTGACGGCGAACCTGCACGATCTGAACCAGACGATCCGGTCACGGTGCCAGAAGATCCGATTCAATCCGATCCGTACCGACGTGGTGGCGTCGTTTCTCAAGGAGAAACGGTCCGTTGCCGACGATGAGGCCGATGAACTGGCATCGGCGTCATGGGGCAGTATCGGCGCCGCCATCGCCATGGAACAGGGGGAACGGCGGGCCCTGAAGACGGAGCTGATAGAGATACTCCTTGCCGCCCGGAGCGACAGGACCCCAAGATCAATGGTCATGCTCTCAGGAAATCTTGACGCGGACAAAAAGTCGCTCCCCGAGAAACTGGATATCCTGCGGAGTTGGTACCGCGATGTCCTGGTATACAGCGAGACGGGCAGCCGTGAAGGTCTGCTCCACCGCGACCTGGCCGATGCAACGAAACAGATGGCCGAGGATATGACGACCCGGCGCATCCTGGAGAACATCGAAACCGTCGGCCGGGCCTGCCGTGCCATCGCCCAGAATGCCAATAAACAGTTGACTTTGGAGTCGATGGTGTTTAAGCTTCTCCGGTAAAAATGAAGGGGCCTCGGCCCCTGAAAGTTTGTATTGAATGGATAATAGCACCGAACAGACGATCAGCATCGTCGGCGTTAGGTTCAAGGACAGGGGAAAGGTCTATACCTTCGCGGCCGGTGAACTTCAGCTGAAAAAGGATGATTTTGTGGTCGTCCACGCTGAGGACCGTCTCGCCGTCGGCACGGTCGTGACGGATGTCATGGTCCTTCCCGACGGGAAACTGCCGGAAAATCTGAAAAAGGTCGAACGGAAAGCGACCGGTGACGATTTGAAAGCCTACGAATCGAACAAGGGACTCGAAGCGGAGGCCTTTAATTTCTGCGGCGAGCGGATAGAAAAACGGAATCTCCCCATGAAGCTCGTTGATGTGGAATGCCTCCTGGATCGGAGCAAGGTCATCTTTTTCTTCGTCGCCGACAACCGGGTCGACTTCCGGGAACTGGTAAAGGACCTGGTCCAGAAATACAAGACCAGGATAGAACTGCGACAGATCTGGGTGCGGAGCGAAGCCCGCCTCTGCGGGGGGATCGGTATTTGCGGCCGTGAGCTCTGCTGCGCGAGTTTCCTCAACACCTTTGCCCCGGTGTCGATAAAGATGGCCAAGGAACAGAACATGCTGCTCAATCCCGAAAAGATATCGGGACTCTGTGGTCGGCTCATGTGCTGCCTGGCCTTTGAGAATGACATCTATACGAAAGTAAAGAAAAGAATGCCCAAATGCGGCAAGAACATAGAAACGCCGGCGGGGAAGGGCAAGGTGGTCCGGCAGAACGTTCTCGAGGAAAAGATCTGTGTCTACCTTGAAGAGGGAAAGGAAATAGAGATCAGCATCGACGAATACCGGAAGTATAACTGAACCGCCGGTGACCGGCAGAGACGGAACAGAGAGCGGAAGGCAACAGGAGCAGCATTCATGGACAAAAGTTTTTATGTAACGACGCCCATATATTACGTGAACGCGTCACCCCATATCGGGCATGCATATACGACCATTGTGGCCGACGTCATGGCCCGGTTCCACCGGCTTGCGGGGTATCAAACATATTTCCTGACGGGCACCGACGAGCACGGCGACAAGGTGGCCGAGGCGGCCCGGGAAGCGGGGGAAACGCCCCAGTCTTATACGGACCGCATCAGCGCCCTCTTCAGGGACCTCTGGCCGGAGCTACGGATCACCAACGATTTCTTCATCAGGACCACCGACGCGCAGC
Source organism: Deltaproteobacteria bacterium (assembly GCA_016933965.1). Classification (NCBI taxonomy): domain Bacteria; kingdom Pseudomonadati; phylum Myxococcota; class Myxococcia; species Deltaproteobacteria bacterium. Next base: position 61,412 of record JAFGTS010000006.1, read on the forward strand.
ACATAGAGGTTGTGCGGTCGATCCTGCAGAAGGTCTATGACGCCGGCGATATCTATTTCGGTGAATACGAGGGCTTTTACTGTGTCGGCTGCGAGCGGTTCTACCGTGAATCGGAACTGGTCGACGGCAAGTGCCCCGACCACCTGACGGAGCCCGAGTACCGCCAGGAAAGCAATTACTTTTTCAGGATGAGCAAATACCAGGACTGGCTCATCGGTCATATCAGGGACAATCCCGATTTCATCAGGCCCGAGCGGTACCGGAACGAGGCCCTGGCCTTTCTCCGGGAGCCCCTCGAAGACCTGTGCATCTCGCGGCCCAAGACGCGGCTGACCTGGGGGATCACCCTTCCCTTCGATGAAAATTACGTTACCTATGTCTGGTTCGACGCGCTCATAAACTATCTCACCGGCGTGGGGTACCCCGACGGGGAAACCTACCGGACCTTCTGGCCCGCGGTACAGCACCTTATCGCGAAGGATATCCTGAAACCGCACGGCATTTACTGGCCCACCATGCTGAAGGCCGCCGGCGTTGAACCCTACCGGAATCTCGATGTTCACGGGTACTGGAACATCGAGCACGGGAAGATGTCAAAAAGTCATGGAACGGTGGTCAAACCCCTGGACCTCAAGGACAAATACGGTCTCGATCCTTTCCGGTACTACCTTATGCGGGACATGGTGTTCGGGCTGGATGCCGCTTTCAGCGAGGAAGGCATGGTGCAGCGGCTTAACTCGGACCTGGCCAACGACCTGGGCAACTTGGTGAGCCGGTCGCTCTCCATGGCCGACAAGTACTGTCAGGGAAAGGTCCCTGATGCGGGGCATGCCGAAGGCGGGGATACGGCCCTCATCGAGCGGGGCGAATCCCTTATCGACGAGGTGACCGGTTCCTTTTCGACCCTGCAGTTTCACAAGGCGCTGATATCGGTCTGGGATTTCATCAACATGACCAATAAATACATCGTGGAGCAGGAGCCGTGGCTGCTGGCCAAGGACGAATCCCGACGCGGGCGTCTCGAAGCCGTTATGTACAACATTCTCGAAGCCCTGCGGATCATCGCCGTGATCCTTTCTCCCTTCATGCCCGGGACCGCCGAGGAGATGCTGCGCCGTCTGGGCATATCAGAACAGCAGGATTTCTCCCATGTCAGGACCTGGGGTGGCCTCCGGGCGGGCAGCGAACTGGTCCGGGGTGAGTCCCTTTTCCCACGGGTCGTCTTTGAAAAGGCCGAAGAGGCCGCGGCGCCGAGGTTGACGGACGTGAAAAAAGAAGTAACCTTCAATGACTTCGAAAAACTGGACATCCGGGTCGCCGAGATCCTGGAGGCCGAGATGGTCCCCAAGTCGAACAAGCTCGTCAAAATGAAGATCAATGTGGGTGAGGAACGGATCATCGTTGCCGGCATGGGCAACGATTACACCCCCGGGGAACTGGTGGGGAAAAAGATCGCCGTCGTGGTCAACCTGAAACCCACAAAGCTCATGGGAGTTGAATCGCGGGGCATGCTCCTTGCCGCGGAGACCGACGACAACGGTTACACCCTCGTCACCTTCGACGGGGACGCGAAGGTAGGGGCAAAGGTCCAGTGACAGGACTCGTTATTCGCAAATCGTGATTCGTGATACGTAATTCGTTTTTGTAGTATGCCGATTTATCGGCGTTTTTGAAAAGCACCCGATGAATCGGGCAACTACAAAAAACAGATCACGGTTCACGAGTTTCCTTTCCCGGATCACGATGTTCGAATCCCGATTTACGAATCCCGAATCCCGAATCCCGTTTCCCGAATCGCACTCAGGCACTGCTTTTCCTAAATGTCATGTATCTTCTCGTAGGCCAGGTCGACCTTCACGTCACGGACACCCGGAACGGCCTTGACGGCGTTGACGAGTTTCTCCTCCGGTTCGAGGGGGTTGATGATCCCCGTGATGACGACGATTCCCTGTTCCGGTACGTCGACATGAATATCCCCGGGGTTGAGGGCGTTCTTCAGGATCGCTGTTTCCGCCTGTTTCTGCAAGGCCCGCCGCTCGATCTCATCCATCATGGTGATACTGCACACGCCGGCCTGTTCCGATTCGCGGGCCTCCATGATGATGTCGGCGCACCCTTCGATCCCCAGCTTGTCACGGTTGACGATCAGGTCGTACAGTGAAGGGTTTTCCCACTCCATGTGGAAGGCGTACTGCATGAAATGCCTGCGGTCCCGGTCGCTCTTCTGGATCAGCTTCTTTGCCGTTTCCTCACTGATGCCCTGTGTGGTCCGTAACAGCTCGATGCGTCCAGTCTCGGACGCGTAGACACGTACATGGAGGGCACAGCCGAAGTCCCTCAGAAGAAAGGGGGCTCCGTGCCCGAGGATGATGGCGTTATCCTTGCCGGATACGCGGTAGACAACGGCTTCCATGATATCCAGGTAGATCCGGGGTTTCGTGCTGACAAGCCGGTTGAGAAGACCGGGTGCCGTTTCATTGAGGCTTTGTAATTCCTCGGAGGAAATCCCCATCGCCACGGCCTCTTCCTGAAGCCGGCGGTCGTCATAAATGGTGAATCCGAGACGCTCCTGGATGATCCTCGCGATGGCATTTTCCCCGCAGCCGATTCCCGAGGTGATCGTTATCAGGGACATGACGTCCCTCCTTTCTCTCCCCCTCAGAGAGAAGCCGGTTTTTTCAGGGGGACATCCACGGGTTTCACGTATCTGTCGACGATATCCTCTGTGTTCAGGACGTTCAGCCTGTCGAACAGAAAGGAGAACTGCTTTTCCAACTCGGCGCACAGGGCGTTGAGGATGTCCGGAGGCAGCTCCCACAGGTCTTTCTTGAAGGGGCCGAAGCCTTTTTTCCTCGTTTTGTAAAGGAACTGCTCCTCCGTATCCTTCTCCTTTTTCTCGCCGGCCAGTTTCGTTCGGATGTGCCCGTAGATCCTGTCCTTCAGTTCCCCGGGAAAGTGGGTGCTGTCGTAGATGATATTCTGAAAACCGGTGGCCAGGTGTATCTCCGCTGTTCCCGTCCGGGGGAAATGGTGGAAAGCCTCGTTCGGCAGCGTCGAGGCTCCGTGCTGCACGGCTCCGGAGAGACCGAAGCCGACCCGCGCCGATTCGGAGATATCTTTCAGGGTGTCGAAATCGATCTTCACATCGGCGATGGAACCATCGGGGAGGGGCACGCCGCCGTGAGTGGTCCCCGTCTGAATGCTGATCTTGCTGATCCCCGCAAGCCCCGGTCCCTTCCCGCGCAACGTGTCGAGATAATTCTCCATGAAGATTTCGAATTCTTCGACCGTGGTGTTCTTGGTCCCCACTTCGCCGATCTCGCCGCCCACCGATATGGTGATCCCCTCCGGTTCGAGCTCCCTGATGAACGCCGTCATCTCGGCGGTTATCGAGTAGTTCCCTTCCTGCTGTTCCTTGATCGTCGGTTTCGACAGGTCAACGATGGTGGAGGCATCGATATCGATATTGTAGAACCCGCCCGCAATGGCCTCACGGATCAGGGCCTTCACGGCGTCGACTTCCGCCGCCGGATCAGCGGCGTACTTCTTCGCGTTTATCTGAAAATGGTCTCCCTGGAGAAAGAGCGGGCCCATGTATCCGGTCTTGATCGCCGCCGCCGTGATGGCTGCCGTGTACTCGGCGGGTCTCTGGTCCGTATAGCCGATCTCGGAACGGGCGATCTCGAAAATAACGGGCCCGACACGGTCCTTGAGGGCCGACCGGAAAACAGCCTGCGCGCAATGATAGGTAATGCCCCGGATATTGATGGCCGGGACGGTGAACCCCGATACTTCCTTTTTCCCCATGGCATTGTAGAGCGGCTGGATGGACTGGGACAGGATGCCCAGGGACGCGCCGGCGCGCCGGATCAACCACCGCGCCGCCTCCCTGACCGCTTCGTCGGGATTAAAAACACCGGTGTATATGAGGGCGTCGATACGGTCCGCCTTCAGTTTCTCTTCGTCAAGAACGGTAACCCTATCGCCGTCGATGTTCAGTACTCCCTCAATGCCCTTTTTCAGTTGTTTCATGTCACCGTAGATCATAACAATTCCCCATTTTTTTCTGCTCTATCACTCTGTCAGGAATTCCCGGGCCTTTTCTATCTCGAAGCGGCTTCCGATATAGACGGGACTTCTCTGGTTAAGATTTTCAGGTTTGATGGAAAGGATGTCCCGCATACCGTCCGTTGCCGCGCCGCCCGCCTGCTCCGCGAGAAACGCCATAGGCTGCAGTTCGTAGAGGAGCCGCAGCTTGCCGCGCTCGCTTCCTTTGAGCGCCGGATAGGTGAAGATACCCCCCTTCTTGATGATGATCTGGTTGATGTCGGGGACGAATCCGCCGCTGTACCGCAGCTTGTAGCCCTCTCCCTCGAGAAATTCCACGAACCGGGTATGCTGCGGGGTCCAGTCTTTCCGCAATCCCCCCAGGCTGTATATGGAACCCCGTTCCTTGAGCGTTATGTTCGCTTCTGAAAGGACATATTCGCCCTCGCGGTTCAGCACGAACTCATGGGTCCCTTTGCCGGCCGAATAGACCATGGTGATGAGGGGGCCGTAAGTGATGTAGAGGGCCGCCACCATGCTTTCCTTCCCCGGTTCCAGAAAGAAGCTCTTGTGGATCCCGATGATCGTGCCGATGGCGAGATTGGTGTCCACCAGCGAGGAACCGTCCAGGGGGTCCGCCGTCACACAGTATTTCTCGCTCCCATCGCCGATCCGAACGATGGAATCCAGCTCTTCCGAGGCATACTCCCTGACGAACCCGGAGTACCTCAGCTGGTTCTGCAGGATCTCGTCGGAGCTCCTGTCCAGTGCGAGCTGTTCTTCGCCGTAAATGTTCTTCAACCCGGCAAGCTTGCGGTTCGACTCATGTATCTTTGCCGATATGTACTTTCCCGTGACGGCGATCTGCCATATCAGTCTCCTCAGGTCCACTTCGACACCGGCCATCCACATGTGCCGCCTCAGGTCGATAAATTCCTTTGTCGCATCGGAAATGTTTCTCATGGTCACTTCCTTCGGTGTCCTGCCATGTTCGTTGTCATCGAAATTCCGCCTCCGCCGCTTTCCTCTCCCAAGTTCCGAAGATTATATAATTTATTGCATAATTGCAATATAAAGTCTATGATTCACCGTAAATACGAATAGATAGCAAAAGAGGGATCGGGGTGTAAGGCGTGTTGCTCAGATTCCATCCCTTTTGAAGCGGCCATTGAAGCGTTTTTGTCATACATCTGCAGTCAGTGGCAAAGGGGCAAAGCGACAGAGTGACAAAGTGAAAAGCCCCCCTTTGACAAAGTGCCGTTCCGAAAGCCCCCCTTTGATAAAGGGGGGTTGGGGGGATTTTACATATAAAAATCCCTCCCGGTATCCTTTTACAAAGGGAAGAGAAAAACCCTTGGACCCCATAAAACCGTTTCAATGGCCGCTTCAAAAGGGATGTGCGTCTGAGCAACATGACGTTAATACAGAAACCTGCTTCAAAGAGAGGATTTACTGTGGAAAAGCTGCGTGAGATGTCGAAAAGAAGGAAAAAGGCGCATGAGCAGTTGATCGCGCTCAGATCGAACGTATACGAATCGTTCCTTGCCATGGAAGAGGCCGCCTTTTCCGACGGCGCCCTGGTGAAGAAGCACAAGGAACTGATCGCCGTCGGCATTTCCGTCGTCATCAATTGTGAATCATGCATGCAGTGGCACATCGAACAGGCGGCCCAGGCCGGGGCCTCTCAACAGGAGGTCCTTGAAGCCGTGGAGGTGGGTATCGAAATGGGCGGCGGGCCCGCCACGGTTTCCACCCGGTTCGCCCTCGAGGTAATGGGGGATGTGTTCTCAAAATAAGGGGAACATACCGACTTTCCTTGTAAAATACCGGAGGCGGGGCCGTGGATGAACGAGTGACGCTGAGCCTGCTTGAGGCACTGGCGGAACAACTGGACATCCAGGTCCGGTACGACCGGCTTACGGGGGATGAGCCTCTTCCCGGCGGCGGTCTGTGCCGGGTAAAGGGCGCTTATGTGATAATCATCGACCGAAAGGCCACGACGGGGGAAAAAATTATGATACTCGCCGAAGCATTGCGACATTTCGACCTGGAAACCGTCTATGTCCGGCCGGCCCTGCGGGAGCTACTTGAGGCGATGCCGCCGTTATCAGACGTGAATCACATTCAACGGGAGGTACCCAAACGATGAAATACATATGCGGGAAGGAGGAAAAGAGATTCACAAGTCTGGCGTATCACAGCCTTCGATCGCTGGTGCTGCTGGCGCTTGTCGTTTCCCTCTTTTCCTGTGTGGCCCAGACGGACCTGATGATCGCGTCGTCGAAAGGTAACTATGATACCGTTCAAAGCCTGCTGGACCAGGGCGTCAATGTGAACAAAAGGAATATCGACGGCTGGACGGCCCTTTTCTTCGCTTCCTACAGCGGCCACACGGATATCGTCAAAGCCCTGCTGGACAGGGGTGCCGATGTCAATGTCGGCTCCACGACCGGCTACACGGCGCTCATGGCCGCGTCATACACGGGCCAGATTGAGACGGTCGAGCTGCTGATCGCCCGGGGCGCCGACGTGAACGCCATCGAGAGCAACAATAAAACAGCCCTGGATTATGCCGAGCAGGAAAACCGCGCCGAGGTCATGAACATCCTCATGAGGGCCGGTGCCCGGAAAGGGGCGGAACTGTTGAAATAAAGAAACGGTGGTTTACTAATTATCCGCTCCCATTTCGTTCCTCCTTTGCGTTGCTTTTTCCAGCGGATTCATTTAAGTTGAAAACACTCCTCAGGATCGAAACACGTGATCCCGTGTCAGGACGATCAGGAATAAGGGAGGCGATCCGTATGATCACAGAAAGGCACATCCGGCGAAGAACCACAGGGCGTCTTTTCCTTATTATCATAGCAGTTCTGATCCCGTTGCTTTCTGTCGGCTGTGAGGTGGGTGACAAAAAGGGTGCCGACCCAACCGACCAGTATGGCGCTTACGGCACCTATACCTATGTGCAGGACACGCTGACCCTGTATATTGAAGGGACCGAATATCCCTCCGACAGCCTGTTCCGGGCGAGTACGCGGGTCTTCACCGTCACGGATATCTCCGCCCAGTCGATGACCTGGCTTACAGAGGACGGCGGAGAGATCGTCTGGCCCCGGGAGTTCGGCGAGGCTGACGAGATCGTCGGCGGCTGGGGCGGCTCACAGGGAGCATCCTACGACGGGTATATCTACAATGCATACATCCATGATGACGCGACCTTCGTTGTGATCGGAACAAGGAGATAGCATCGTTTATTCAATGGTCCCGCCGTTTCAGGTGAAAATCCGTCACGTGTCGGCATCTGTCTTGTATTACAATCAAGGGTACGTTCTAGCTGTTTTTGGTGTTTTGCAAGACCTTTGTATATGGAACGAAAAATGGGTGGAGGTAATTATCATGTGCAGAAGAAAGAGAATATTCGGTATCGTTGTTGTCATGTTGCTTGTGGTATTTCTGTTGACCGGATGCAGCAACGTGAACAAGGAAAATTACGATAAACTGAAGATGGGCATGACCTATACAGAGGTGACCGACATACTTGGTGCCCCAGACAACTGCAGCGAGACGATGGGCGCAAAAAACTGCCTCTGGGGAGATGATGAGGTGAATATCAAGGTCAAGTTCGTTGTGGATAAGGTTGTCTGGATGTCAAATACCGGGCTTAAATAGGACTATCATGTTGATGGTAATAGGAACAGCAGGGTTCGTTATTCTTCAGGTGACGACATCCACGTGCATGAAGACCCGTTTTTCAGTATATTGATATGAAAAAAAAGGAGGTGGCGTCATGAGACAGTTCAGGACCGTAGCGGTATTGTGTGTTTTGCTGATGGTGATCGGGCTTTTCTGTGCCTGTGCGGGAAAAGAAATTGTCGAGGAACAGTTGCCCAAACCGGACTGGGTAGAGAAGGGAAGTGGCGCCTTTGAAGGTGATCGGGGCAAGGTATTCTATGGCGTTGGAAGCGCGTGGGGGATCAAGAGCCCCTCGCTTCAGAGAAGTACCGCCGACAACCGGGCCAGGACCGAAGTTGCCCGGGTATTCAAGATATATGTCGCCGCCCTCATGAAAGATTATCAGGCTTCGACCATGGCCGGTGATCCGAACGTGACCAGCGAGGAACAGCATGTTGAACAGACGATAAAGACCTTCACGAAGGCCGAGCTTGCCGGCGTGGAGATCGTTGATCACTGGAAGAACTATGAAACAGGGGAACTCTTCGCACTTGCCCGCATGGATCTGAGCGTATTTGAAGATTACCTCAAACGATCGGCGGATCTGAGCGATGCGGTTCGTGAAAGGGTGATCGAACATGCCGAAAAGGCTTTCAAAGATCTTGAGGCTGAAGAAGCAAAACATGAATAGAAGGCGGCTGATCAAACACTTCCCGTGACCGGATATGCTCCTTTATGCGTGTTGCCGTCATTGTCTTCCAGGCGGTTGATCTATGAGAAAGAATGGAAAAAACATATTTTACGGAAGTGCATATTCTCTGTGGGGAATATGTCTGAGTATAATGTTCGTCGTTCTCCTGGGCATGCCCGCACAGGTTCTTTCCTTTGGTGAAGATCTTGAGCAGGAATTTTTCAAAGGTGCCCGGAGCATGGAAGATGAATACGCGAAATTCGAGCGGGAAGCATTCGCGCAATTCAAGCGGGACGTGGAAGCCATGTGGGGAGATTTCGTGATCTCCACGAAAAAGGACTGGGTGGAATACTCGGAAGACCGCACAGGACGGAGCCGGGTCGATTTTGAAACCGGCGTTGTGGTCGTTGAAGTGATAGTCCCGAAAGCGGAGACGCTGAGTGAACCGGGAGTGGCGGAGGAGAAACTCGCCGAGGAGATCGAGCGGCTCGTGGTTGACCACGGCAAGAACAGGGATTACGAGGTGCCGCTGCCGCCCGAACCTGTGGTGATCGGGGAACCTGAAGAGAAAAAAGTAAATGCTCCCGAACCGCTCCTGCCGTCTCCCGTGCTTGAAGGACAGCTGGAAAACACGGCAGGGGAACCGGTTACTGAGGATAATAAAAAAGAGTTTGCCCAGGAGGTTATCCACACACAGCCGGTACACACAGAAACGCTTTCGACGGAGAAGGGTGATGTGGTGAAGGCAACGGTTCAATTCACACTGGTGCCGGAACATCTTCGCGTCCGTGCCGAGCAGTATCTGGGTTCTGTGAAGGATAATACGGACCGGCACGACCTTGCCGTACCCCTTGCCTTCGCGGTCATTCACACCGAGTCCTACTTCAATCCAAAAGCGACGAGCCCGGCGCCCGCCTATGGACTCATGCAGCTTGTTCCCACATCAGGAGGCCGTGACGCATACCGGTACGTGTACGGGAAAGACCGGGTCGTGACGGCCGATTACCTCTATGTTCCCGAAAACAATATCGAACTGGGATGCGCCTACCTCGGGTTTTTGAAGGACATCGTTTTCCGCAATGTTCAGGATCCTCAAAACACCATTTACTGCATTGTCGCGTCCTACAACACGGGGCCGGGCAATGTGAGCAGGGCCGTATGCGGCAGTAAACACGTGGCGAGCGCTGTGGAGAGAATCAATACAATGACGCCCGATGAGCTGTACGAACACCTGCGCATCAACTTGCCCTACCAGGAAACACGGGACTATCTCAAGAAGGTACGGGACCGGTCGAGTTTATACCAGGAGTGGCAATAACCGTCATGATGACACGTGTGGTGTAGACATGAGCAAGATCAAGAGATCTCAAAGAGTGGTATGTATGTCAGTTGTGTGCCTGTCAGTGCTGTTCGTTCTGTTCGGCTGTTCCTCGGCACCCCGGGTGGAGCGGCAGGACATTGATACGACCATTGACCTCAGCGGGCACTGGAACGATACGGATTCTCAAATGGTTTCGAAGGCGATGATAGAAGACTGCCTGCGACGGCCCTGGATCGAAGATTTCAAAGAAAATCACCAGGGAGAGACGCCGACGGTGATCGTCGGGCAGGTAGTGAACCGCAGCCATGAGCACATCAATATGCAGACCTTCGTGAAAGACCTGGAGCGGAACCTGATAAACTCGGGACGGGTCAGGTTTGTAGCCGCCGCCGGTGAGCGGGAGCAGGTCAGGGAGGAACGGCTTGACATGGCGACTCACGCGTCGGACGAGACGATGAAGACCGCCGGCAAGGAGATCGGCGCGGATTTCATGCTGATAGGCTCGATCAACACGATCAGGGATGCCGTCGATGGGAAAGCGGTTATGTATTACCAGACAAACCTGGAACTTGTAGATCTTGAAAACAACCTGAAAGTATGGATCGGCGAGCAGAAGATCAAAAAGCTGATCGAGCAGCCGAAATTCCGGTGGTGATGACGTTATCATGCGCAAGGATTCCTGATGAAGCGATTCCGACCGTTTGTTGTCTGTTCGGTGTGCCTTCTTTTCATATCCTGCGCGGCATCGTCTCAGTACCACATACAAGCGAATCAGTATATTCAGCAGGGTGATTATTCCCAGGCACTGGAAGTCATAGAACAGAGCAGGGATGATTTCGGCGAACGGGACCGGGTCATCTACTGCCTGGAAAAGGGGATCATCGAGCACTACGCGGGGCGCTACGATGAAAGCAACCGGTACCTCGCCCAGGCTGAGGAACTCATGGAGAAGCTCTACACGCAGTCGGTCTCCCAGCATGCGGCATCATTCCTCATTAACGATAACGTCATTTCCTATCAGGGTGAAGATTTCGAGAACGCCATGACCAATGTCTTCATGGCCCTGAACTATTCGTTTCTGGGCCGTTTTGAGGATGCGCTGGTCGAGGCGCGCAAAGTGGACAGCAAGCTTCACGTCATCAACAGCCGGTATGGTGAGAAAGAAAAAAACGTGTACCGCGATGATGCCTTTATCCGCTTCATCATGGGTGTTCTCTATGAAGCAGGGGGTGAGGTTAACGATGCCTATATCTCATTCAAGAAGGCGGCGGCGATATATCAGACCGATTACCGCTACAATTATGGCCTCAGCGTTCCGCCAGTGGTGGTGAGTAACCTGCTTTCCGCGGCCGAAGGACTGCACCTGCAGGAGGAAGCGAAGACGATCCGGTCGAACTATGGGGAAGCGCTGTCCGGGCAGACGGGATCTAAGGCCGGTGACGCCGATGTGTATGTCCTTCACTATAATGGAAGGGGCCCGGAGAAAACGGAACGGCGATGGATGATACCCATGCCCGACGGCTACATAATGCCGATCGCATACCCGGCTTTTGAAATGCAGTTTTACAGCATAAGGGATTCGAACGTTTCATTACGTGATATCAATGGTGGAAGAACCTATGAGTGTGCTACATGGCGGGCCGAGGATATTGAGAAAATAGCCATCGAGAATCTTGAGAACCGGCTGGGAAGGATCAAGGCAAAGGCCATTGCCCGGGCAACGGCAAAGTACCTGCTTGTAAAGGAAGCCTCAAAAGCGGCAAAGAAGGAATCGGGCACGCGGGGCGAACAGCTTGTCAAGACGATCGGGAACATCGGGGTACTGGTAACAGAGCGGGCCGATATACGCCACTGGAAACTGCTGCCCGCGGAGATACGGATCGGCCATGTCCAGGTACCTCCGGGAACCTATGAAGGTATCGTCACCTTTGTGGATTCGCGGGGGAATGTTGTCTTCGAGCATCACATCGAACGGTTCACGGTGAAGCCCTCTGAAACGCGGTTTCTTCCCTGTCGAACCGTTCAATAACAGGTTCTGTTGAAGCGGGTTATATCGAATATGAGAATACGGCAATTACAAACGTTCTGTCTGGTCTTCGTCCTCGTCATATCCGGGTGCGCCCATTTTCAAATATCTCCTGCAGAAAAAGCGGCGCTGCAGATAAAGGACTGGGAGCGGATGTACCCTGCTCAGTTGTATCTTACGGGCACCGGTGGCGGGGATGACCCTGAGACGGCTGAAGACAGGGCACGTGCCGAGATCGCGAAGATATTTTCCTCAAGGATCGACTGGAGCCATCAGATCTATGATTCGAGCACCAGTGGGGTCGATGTCAGCGAAATACTGAATGTTTCCACAAACATGGTCATGTCGGGAATCAGGATTGCCGAGAACTGGTATGATATCAACTATGCGCCGCCATACATGGCGCTTGCCGTCCTTGACCGTCAACAGTCGGCGGAGATCCTCTCGGCACGGATCACACAGATGGACCGCCGGATTAGCGGCTTTCTGGATATCGCGGGAAAGCAGGCCGCCCTCCTTCCGCGCATCCGCTATCTCCATGCCGTCCTCAGCGACTGGGCCCTGCGGCAGGTCTATGACCAGCAGCTGAGGATCGTGAACGCCTCCGGCCGGGGGATCGCGACGGACCTGGACAGTGCCGGCATAATAGAGCGTCTCGGCACGGCACTGGGAGAATATCTGATAGTCGTTACCGTTGACGGTGCGGGCAGTGATGAACTCGGCGGGATGATCAGAGAGGAACTGGCAAAGAAAGGGTTTTCGGTAACGGAAGATCCTGCCGCTGCCCATGCGGAGATCAGGGGAACCTGTGAGATCAGCCCCCTGCCGGCCACCGGCGTGGTTGACTGGAAATTTGTGCGGTGGCATGTCATGTTCATGATCATCGATCGCGACAGCGGTTCGATAATCGGAAGTGTCAGCGAAACAGGGAAGGAAGCGCATCTGACCACACCCATGGCCGAAAAGCGGGCACTTCTAGATATAGAAAAAAAGGCGGTGCCGAAGATCGCCGATCAACTGTCGGCCTTTGTGTTTCTTCCGGCTTCTGAATAAGAAAAGGGCCAGCATTCTGGTGCTGACCCTTTCATGTATTCATGGTGCCGAAGCCGGGACTTGAATGCTCGGAAATCAAAAATTCAAAAACGCAGGTATTCCGACCTTTTCCTTTTATTACAGTATGTTAAAGAGACTTTTTGAGTTCTTCAATATGTGAAATACGTTCAATAATTGCATCAAAAATGAACCAAAGGGGACCCAAAAGGACCCCAAGAAAAACCAGTTTTTTCTTCTGAGAGAAGGCTTAAAATCACATAAACCCGACTAATGAGAATGTGTTTCAAAAATAAACCGCTGTTCCAGTCGTGAGACTGAAACAACAATCTTCTTTACAAGCCATACAATAAGGAAACTGGATAACCTTTTTCTTGTTACCCTTGTCGACATATCAAGAAGGTATTGTATCTACGTTTATGAAACTCGGTTCATGAATCGGTATTATTATGTCAGCCATCTCATTTACTCGAGCCTGGCTCTTATATGTTTCAACTAGATCAAGATGTATCGCTGGCGGAATAACAGTCATTCCTCTTTTTATTAAAGCGACATCCGGCCTAAAATTAGCCAGACAACTGCAAGCTCCGTAAATTATCGCTTTTCCTTTGCCGGTTTCAACACTTACTGATTGTGTGCCTGTCGTGTGTCCCGCAGTCAGTAATACATCTATGCCATCCATAATGTTAGTATCGCCTTCAACTGTTTCCATGTTGTTAATAGCACCTATCAGGTCCTCGGGATATGAGCCCTTGAATAAAGGAAATTCATTCCATTTCGGTGCCTCTTCCAACTCCACTTTTTGAACGATAAAGGTAGCATTTTGAAATTTGGGCGCCAGTGCTATATGATCGTGATGAAGATGAGTTAAGATAACAATATCAATATCATCTGGCCTTACCCCCCACTTTCCAAGACCCTCTTCCAAACTCTGAATAGTTTTGGCCCCGGGAAAACCTCGTTCAGCAAGTATTTCGGCGTTCGGTCCAGCATCAACGCACACTTTCTTGGAACCACCTTCTATGTACCATACGTATACCGTCAAATCGACTTTCTGCCCGTAGTTTTGCAGGTGAGTCAACTTGGGCATATCTGTACTGACTGACATAAGCGGAATCGGGTGGATCAAATATTCTGATGTCATTTTCCCCTCCATCATAAAACCTGCATTTGAATCGGGTTCTAAAAGAGTATCAATTACCATTATCCCTTTCTTTTTATTAGTGATATGGCCGCACTTATCATGAATCGTGTGTCATGTTTTTTTAAATGACTGTTGAAAAAATAAATTAAATGGCGTAGTTGTTGCAATATATTTAGAATATTATCCGCTGAAGCTGAAGCGGATAAGCATTATCTCATTTCACAATAAAGAGGTGAAGCATGATACCCAGGATAAGAAAAGTTTTATATACAACGGATCTTTCAAAGAACTCTGCCTATGCCTTTCGGTATGCTATCAATACGGCTCGACAGCATAACGCAAAAATCCATATTCTCCATGTGATTGAAGCACTACCGCCAACAGCTGAAACATTTCTTCTATTGAACCTCGGGAAGAAGAAAGTTGCTCAAACACGTCAGGGATTGCAGGAAGAATTGCGCAAGAAAATAGAGGAACGTATAGCAAAATTCGCAGAAATAGAATTGAAAGATGAGCCTGAGACACTAAAACGGATTGTAGGCATTCACGTTGTTTACGGAGATCCAGTTTCAGAGATTTTGAGTAAGACGGATGAGCTTGGCTGTGACACGATTATTATGGGAACCCATGGAAAGGGGACCGTTACTCATACCTTTTTAGGTAGTGTTGCAGAAAAGGTACTCCGTCGTATTCGAAAACCCGTTTATATCATCCCCTTGCCGAAAGGCGATATCGACATCAGTTTTAAAGAAATCTGATTGGTTCGGTCTTGAAAACCAGGGAGGCCTATCTGCAAGATTACGTGCGCTCAATGTATTGAAGCGATAACGCACTATGAGAATGAACGTATCCTCGTAAAAAATTGATTGCGTGAAACCTAAAATTCTATGCCAGCACGCTCTTTTATCCCTGCTGCATAATGGTGTTTGATTTCAGTTACTTCACTTACCATATCAGCCAGTTCGATAACGTCCTGGTGGGCATATCGACCGGTTATCACAAGATCCATTTCCGGTGGTTTTGTGCGTATCAACTCCAGTACTTTATCACGATCGACCAGGTTGAAATCGAGAGCTACATTTAATTCATCGAGGATGACCATGTTATGTTGATTGGCCCCGACCACCTCATACGCTCGCTCAAGGCCTTTTTGGGCAAGTTCAATATCCACGGGTGCGGGATTATCTCTTATGACAAAACTGTCGAGACCAAATGTTTCAATGGTAAATCCCGGAAGGTGGGTCTCTGCCGCAACTGCTTCACCGTACTTTCTTCCTTTCATAAACTGAATCATGTGGACCGTGAACCCATGGCCGATGGCCCTCAGTGCCTGTCCCAGGGCGGAGGTTGTTTTACCTTTCCCATTCCCCGTTATCACCATTACTAGTCCATGCTGCTCATGCGTCTTTATTACCTCTTTAACACGTTCGTTCATTTCAAAGACTCCTCATGAATAGAAGAAAAAACCTGGGAGGTATGTAATATAAACAAAGGAAAGAGATTCTTGATGGCAACCTTTGCTTCCGGGATATTATCCTCAATGTTGCATATGACACGAGAAGCTATGTGTCTGTTACCTTCCCTGATTTTCTCAACATTATTCATGCTATTGCTGCCCCCATTCTCTGAATTGATCGCAGGTGCTTTCCCCCGGATCAGATTGCTCTCTCCTCAATGGACACATTTTTTCTGATCCATTCCACAATTGATTCCAGCGTTGAGCCGGGGGTAAAGATCGCCTTGATCCCCGCATCATGCATTAATTGAGAATCCTGATCCGGGATGATCCCTCCGCCTATAACGGTAATATCGTCAGCGCCTTTATTTCGCAGTAATTCCACTACCCGGGGAAAGAGATATCGATGAGCACCGGAAAGGCAACTGAGCCCGACTATATCAACATCTTCCTGTATGGCGGCTTCTGCAATCTGTTCGGGTGTCTGGTGACAGCCCGTATAAATGACCTCGAACCCGGCATCACGTAAAAAGCGCGATAAGATTCTGGCACCGCGGTCGTGTCCGTCAAGTCCCGGTTTGGCAACCATGATACGAAGTTTTCTTTCCGCCATTGCCTCAACCTCCTCTCAGCTCTCTTCAGTACATGGCCGGGTCCGCATATTCGCCGTATATTTCCCGATACACATCACATATTTCCTGGAGGGTCGCCAAGTTTTTGACCGCCTCGATGCAGTGCGGCATGACATTTTCTCCCTTATGGCAGGCTGTGCGGATATCGTTCAGGCTTGCTTTGACCGCCTTGCTGTTGCGCTTTTGTCGCACGTGGTTTAAGCGTTCAATCTGTTTTTTCTCCATGCCGTCATCTATTTCGAGAAATGGAATTTCCCCGGTTTCTTCCGTCTGATATTTATTTACCCCGACCATCACTTTTTCACCTGCTTCGAGCTGCTTCTGAAACTGATATGCGGCGTCTGCAATTTCCATCTGTGGGAAGCCCTTTTCGATAGCAGCGATCATACCGCCCATGTTGTCTATTTTGTGTATGTATTCCCATGCCTTTTCTTCCATTTCGTTTGTCAGGGATTCTATGAAATATGATCCTGCCAGGGGATCAATGGTATTGGCCACACCCGTTTCTTCTGCGAGAATCTGCTGTGTTCTCAGTGCAATCTCCACGGCGTGATCGGTAGGAAGACACCAGACTTCATCGAGGGAGTTGGTATGGAGCGACTGTGTTCCGCCAAGCACTGCCGCAAGGGCCTCAAAAGCCGTTCGGACCACGTTGTTGTACGGTTGCTGGGCAGTCAGTGAGCAGCCTGCCGTCTGAGTATGAAATCGCATCCACCATGAACGGGGGTCTTTTGCCTTGAACCGTTCGCGCATCACTTTGGCCCAAATGCGCCGGGCGGCTCTCATTTTGCAAATTTCTTCAAAGAAATCGATGTGGGAATTGAAGAAAAAGGAAAGTCGTGGTGCAAAATCATCTACGTCAAGGCCTTTCTGTTTCATTACATAGTCCACATACTCGATGCCGTCACGAAGAGTGAAGGCCAGTTCCTGCACTGCCGTGGAGCCGGCTTCTCTGATGTGGTACCCGCTGATACTTATGGTGTTCCATTTTGGAACGTATTTCGTGCCGAATTCAACGGTGTCACTGATCAGTTTCACTGATGGTTCCGGTGGGCACATGAAAGTCTTTTGAGCAATGAATTCCTTCAACATGTCGTTCTGGATCGTCCCACCGATTTTATCGAGAGATACTCCCTTTATCTGCGCTGCCGCGCAGTACATGGCCCATAATACGGATGCGGGAGGATTTATCGTCATCGATGTGGTGATTTTATCCATCGGGATGCCGTCAACGAGCTGCATGAAATCTTCAAGCGTATCGATGGCGACACCGCATTTGCCGCACTCTCCCCGGGCGTGGGGATCATCGGAGTCGTAACCCATGAGTGTGGGAAAATCGAAGGCCGTGCTGAGGCCGGTCTGCCCCTGTTTGAGAAGGAGATGCCACCGATTATTGGTGTCCTTGGCGCTTCCCATCCCGGAGAACATTCGGAATGTCCAATAGCGGCCGCGATATCCCGTTACCTGGTTGCCGCGAAGGTAGGGATACTGTCCGGGATATCCGATGTCACGTTCGAACTCCATGCCCGCGATATCCTCAGGGCCATACAGTCGCCTGATTTCAAGATCTGAAACCGTTGACCAGCGTTCCTTCTGGTCGGCCTGCCTGGCAACGGCCTTTTTGACCTCATCCTCCCATTTCTTTTTCAATACGCCGGATTGATCGGGTGTGTTCTTGGTGAAGTACCCCATTTCTACTCCTTGTGAAGTGTCAATATGGTATTGAATTCTTCAGAGTGTCGAATCAAAGCCGTATTCGCTGCTTATGGTCATCATACAATGTTCCGGGCGATGACGATCCGCTGAACTTCAGACGTGCCTTCATAGATGGCGGTTACCCGTGCATCGCGATACAACCGTTCTATCTTATACTCTGATATATAACCGTATCCGCCATGGATCTGCAGAGCCTTGTATGCTGCCCTGTTTGCCAGTTCCGAGGCAAAGAGCTTTGCCATCGAGGCTTCTTTCGTAAACGGGAGATTTTTATCTTTCCGATCGGCTGCTGACAGAGCGAGCCAGTTCGCTGCCTCGATCTGGGTTGCCATGTCGGCTATCATCCACTGTATTGCCTGAAAGGAACTGATCGGCCGTCCGAACTGCTTTCTGTCCTGAGCGTATTGAACCGCTTCATCCAGACAAGCCCGGGCAATTCCCACCGACTGTGAAGCAATGCCTATCCGACCACTGTCAAGAGCGGTCATGGCCACTTTGAATCCCTGACCTTCCCGGCCCAGTAAATTCTCTTTCGGAATCCTGCAGTCGTCGAAGACAAGTTCCACCGTATCCGAGGCCTTAAGACCCATTTTCTTTTCTTTTTTACCGATGGAAAAACCGGGGGTGCCTTTTTCAACAACCAGTGCTGAGAGCCCACGGTTGCCCCTCTGTGTGTCGGTTCGGACAATAAGATTGATGAGATCGGCATAGCTTCCGTTCGTGATGAACACCTTCGTGCCGTTTACCAGGTAGTGATCTCCCTTGTCTTCCGCGCGTGTCTTCATGCTTCCCGGATCTGAACCGGCGTCAGGCTCTGTGATGGCAAAGGCACCGAGCGTTTCTCCACCAGCAAGGGGCAGCAGATGTTGTTCCTTCTGCGCCTCATTCCCGAATTTCAGAAGAGGTTCGGTGGAAAGGTTTGCCACGGACATGGTAACTGCCGTGGAGGCACAGGCGTAGGCAATTTCCTGCAGGGCCAGGGAATAACTGACCGCTCCCGCTCCAACTCCTCCGTAGTCAGGAGGGACCATCATGCCCATCAGTCCCAGTCCCCCCATCTTTTTTATGACGCTCTGGGGGAATATTTCTTTTTCATCCCATTCGCCGGCGTAAGGCTCCAGTTCCTTCTTGGCGAAGTCCCGAGCCATCAATCTGACCATCTCCTGTTCGCTTGTGAGTTGAAACAACGGGCAGTCCTCCTATGGAACATAAATTATGACCAGAAGCTCCGTGGTCTCTTTTGAGGGATTACTAAGCTTGTGCTGGAGCGCCGAGTTGAAGTGTATGCTCCCTCCCGGCTTCAGTTTTGTTACGTTTTCACCAACCTGGATGGTGAGTTCCCCCTTCAGGACATATATGAATTCTTCTCCCTCATGATGGTATTCAACACCCTTATGCTTTGTCCGGGAATCAATGGTTACGAGATATGCCCTCAGATGCTTATCCATTCCCGGACGGGTCAATGAAGTATAGGCATAGGAATCAACCCTTTTTTTATGGCTTTTCACTCGGCGGCGTGAAGCCTGTTTTTCCTCTTCCGTGTCAAGCTGGGCAACGTCGATTTTGAAAGTCCGGTTGAGCTGCAGGACGAGTGAAACGGGCGGGACGGTCTCGTCGGCTTCGACGTGCTGCAGTATTTCCTTGGTATATCCCGTTTCGTGAGCCAGTTCTTCCAGGCTCAATTCCTGCTCTTCGCGCAGAACGCGTATCCTCTGACCGAATGATTTCCACTTCTTTTCTTTTTTCGGCATAGTCGTCATCACTCCATTTCGATAATCATGGTGACCGCTTCACCTCCTCCGAGGCAGAGCGATGCCTGACCAAGCTGAAGATGCCTTTTCTTCATTTCGTGAATAAGCGTTGTCATTACCCGCGCACCCGATGCCCCGATGGGATGACCGAGGGCTATTGCACCGCCGTTCACGTTGAGCTTGTCGTGATCAATACCTAATACTCTCATGACTCCCACGGTGGACCCGGCAAAGGCCTCGTTGATTTCATGCAGCTCGATGTCGGTTAGAGCGAGTCCCGCCTTCTTCAGTGTTTTGGGAATGGAATGTGCGGGTGCCATGAGAACATGTTCGAGTTCAATACCGGCAGTTCCGCAGGCGATGATCCTGGCGAGTACGGGCAACCCTCTCTCTTTGGCGAGCCTTCTCGATGCAATGACGAGTGCCGACGCTCCATCGCTGATAATCGAGGAGTTCCCGGCTGTAGCGTACCCGACTTTCTGGAATGCCGGTTTCATTTGAGAGAGAACGTCCATGGACGTCGGCCGAGGGCCTTCATCGGTATCGATGGTAATACGCTGGTTCTTTCGATCCAGGTATGTCACAGGAACTATTTCCTCGATAAATTTTCCTGATTCCTGTGCCATGACGCTTCTTCGATAGGATTCACAGGCAAAAGCGTCCTGATCTTCTCTGCTTATCCCCCATTTGCTGGATACAATATCGTTGGTCAGTCCCATGTGAAAATCATTGACGACATCCCAGAGACCATCATGCACCATATGATCTGCGAGATTTCCGTTCCCCATTCGTATGCCGAGCCGCGAATGTGGGAGGTAATGGGGCGCGGCACTCATATTTTCCATGCCTCCCGCTACCACAATGTCAGCAAAGCCGGTCTGTATGTACTGAGACGCCAGTACCGCCGCCATAAGGCCCGATCCACAGACCTTATTGATGGTGATGGCACCTTTTTCGATTGGAATGTCTGCCCTGATTGATGCCTGGCGTGCAGGATTCTGGCCATACCCGCATGGAAGGACCATGCCCATGATGACTTCGTCGATATCGGTATTGCTGAGACCTGCTCGTCTTATTGCTTCCCTGATAACAATGGCACCAAGTTCTGTGCCCGGAAGGTGACTCAATCCCCCCTGAAATATTCCCATGGGCGTTCTGCAGGAGCTTATAATCACAACATCTTCGGCGCGTTTCATAGAAGTTCCTCTTGTCAGTGTGGAATGGTATTTCGACTAGAGAGCCTTTTTTATGGTATCATTCTAAATCATGCATCCTTTCATCCTCTGCTCTGGTAATTAGAAAAATGGGTTTGCTTGTTTTGTATGTGCAGCTTTATTTCCCCAGCTTCTCCCCGACCAGCCTGGGAATGTCTGTAATGATTGCCGCCACGGGCACGCCGGCATCATTAAACGCTGTTACCTTGGAACCATATGTACCCTTTCCTTCAGATACGATTGCCCCCGCGTGTCCCATGGTTTTTCCTTCCGGCGCACTTCGTCCGGCAATAAACGCCACGACTGGTTTCTTGTATTCCTTCTGGATAAACGCTGCTGCCTCCTCTTCCTTTGCCCCGCCGATTTCCCCGATGAGTACAACGAGATCCGTCTCAGGGTCGTCACCGAACATTTTCAATACATCAATATAGGATAAGCCGACGATGGGATCCCCTCCAAGGCCCAGACAGGTCGATTGGCCGTACCCGGCTTCGCTCAACAGGTGGGCTACCTGATAGGTGAGCGTTCCGCTCCTCGACATGATTCCAACATTACCCTTCTTAAAGGCGTTTGCCGGCATGAATCCTGAGATAAATTCACCGGGAGTGATTATCCCGGGGCTATTCGGACCGATCAGAATCGCGTCTGAATCCCGCAGTCTTCTGCGAACGATCATCATGTCGTGGACCGGCACGCCTTCGACGATGCAGATTATCAGTTTCAAGCCGGCATCGATTGACTCGAGAATCGCGTTCTTCGTTGTCGACGCAGGTGTGAAGGTTATGGAAGCGTCTGCAGACTCATGGTCGAGCGCTTCTCGTATGTTGTCGTATATCGGTACCTCATGGACCGTTTCTCCGCTTCTTCCAGGGGTCACGCCAGCCACAATGTTTGTTCCATAGTCGATCATACGCTTGGAATAATATTGCCCCCACTTTCCCGTCATTCCCTGGAAAATCAGTTTGGTATCTTTGTTCGCTATAATACTCATTACCCGTTTACCTCCTTGCCAGTTTTACGGCCATCTTGGCTGATTCATCAATACCGTGTGCGATGTGAATGTTGTCGTATGTACAGTTGGAAACGATTTTTTCCGCCTCTTCCTGGTTCAAGCCCTGAAATCTCACGATGATGGGGATATTGAGTTCAGGCATGCTCTCGATCGCTTCCACGAATTTCTGGGCCATGACATCACTTCGCCCCCCCGTGTAGGTACTGAACAAGATCGAATCAACGCCGCGCTCCGCGAATATTTCCAGGCCTATCTTCGAGGCATTACTTAACAGCCCGAGGCCACCATCCAGGAAATTTGCCGGTTTTCCACCAACCGCGGCAACCTGGTCCATGACCGTCATGGTCATTCCCGCACCGCTGCTTATGATCCCGACATTTCCTCCGACATCGATATATTTGATTGCCGCCTCCTTTTCATTTTCAACCTCTTTATATGCGGCCAGTTCAGGTTGCCGATACAGCGCCATGTCATCAATGTTCAGCCGCCCGTCTGCAGCCATGATGAGGCCGTCCGTGCTGACAACCAGGGGATTGATTTCCGTCAATTCCGCGTCACATCCCTTGTACAGCGCATACAGTTTCGTGATGATCTGGACGACACTGTTGATGTCTTCTTTCGCGATCCCGCAGGAATATGCCAGATCACGCGCATCGTACTCCTGAAGCCCGTAAAGGAAATCGACGTGCTTCTTGCTGATCTTGTCCGGATAGGTTTTGCTGACCTCCTCGACGTCCATTCCCCCTCTCGAGCTGACGATTGCCATTGGACAGTATGCGTCACGATCCGTTATGATCCCCACATAGTATTCACGAGCGACATTGATTTTTTCTTCGAGTAATACCTGTTTTACCTTCAATCCCTTGATTTCAGACTTAAGAAGTTTCTCCCCCTGTGTTATTCCTTCTTCCGGGGATTCAACTATTTTGATTCCGCCGGCCTTTCCCCTTCCTCCCGTGAGGACCTGTGCCTTCAGTACCGAAGGGAATCCAATACTCTCAAAGGCGCTTGCCAATTCACCGGGGCTGCTGACCAGCACACTTTGAGGCACGGGTATGTCGTATTTACGAAAGACGGCCTTGGCTTGGTATTCTTTGCACTTCATAATATTCCTCCCTTTTGTATTAAAACGTGTTTGTCCATGTCATTCTTCGTTTTTCCGAGATCGTTGAGTAGGTAAGAAATTTTTTAATAGAGGATGCTTCGTTATAACTGCCGTTTTGTGATTCAATCATATGCAAATTAAATACCATGATGAAAATCTGCGGTGTAATAAACGATGAGCCGGGATGAAGGAAAACGGTCACGTCAATTAATATAAGGAGGCAGATCGTCTGCAAGAAGCAGTGTTTGCACTAGGAATGATTATAGTGATCAGCAATGTGTGGAACATTCCGGGGGCACAGCAGCGCACCTTAATAACAGAGTCATATAGGAATGCTATTCGGCCATGTTCTGAACGGTGACTTTGGAAAAGCGGGCGAATGAAATGGCACTGATACATCCAAACAGTGATAACATTATCCACCCCCAGAAATACCCCACGGTATCGGATATGATTCCAAATATCGGCGGACCCAGGATTATCCCTGTCCAGCAGACAGTAATGGTAATGCCTGTTACCGCGCCGGCCAGTTTGGGACCGGCTATTTCCGCCCCCAGCGTGAGGTACACGGCATTCCAGCCCATGAAGGTAAAGCCCAGCAATATGCAACAGAGAAATATCAAGAAAAGCGGGGATGACGGTGAGAAAAATGCGACACAGAGAGCGGTCGCGCACGCAATTACACTCAGGATAATAATCGGTTTTTGCCTGTCTCCCCCAAATATCCGGTCACTGATTATGCCCCAGATGATCCTTCCTGCTGTTCCCGCCATCATGAAAAGAGAAAGACAGATGCCGGACATGGCAATTGAGAGGTTGAGGTCCTCTTCCAAATATAAAACCAGAAAAGAGGCTATGCATGTTTGAGATGAGGCGAGCAGCATGGAAACAAAGCAGAGAAGCCTGATGGACCTTTTGGACCATAAGTCAGAGAAGTCTTTTCGCCAATTGGATGGCGGAGATGGTGCGTTGGTGGAATTGGCGGCGGGTGCCGTAACCGGCTGTTCCCGGTAATAGACACATGATGCTATGGCGATAATCAGCATCAACGCACCGGTGGTTATCATGGCCACTCGCCACCCATATGCAATTGACAGGGCGGGCAATAATACGGCTCCCAATGCCCCTCCCAGGGTCACCCCGGTCTGCTTGATGCCCATGACAGTAGCCCTGGTCGTGCTTCGGAACCATATCATAATTGCCTTGGTGGAAATTTGATTGATCATTCCATAACCAATCCCCGATATTCCGGCCAATATGATGATAATGGAAAAGTAATTTGCAGCCGAGAGAAGAATGAAGGAGCCACCCATGATGGCCAGGGCGATGATCAGCATGATGCGGGATCCCAGCCGGTCAACCGCAATTCCTGACGGTAACGCTATGATGACGGAAAAAAGATATAACGATGAGACAATAGTTCCTATCTGGGTACGACTGATACCAAACGCATCCCGTAAAAAGGGTGCCATCGGGCCCCAGGAATACGCTCCCAATGACATGACCAACTGCGCAGTGGTCAGGAGTCCGAGAATCATCCACCTGTAATGATCGCCATTTGAAACACTCACTGCTGAGCGTTCAGTGTTCATGATTGGAGCACCTCATTATGTGTTGTAGACGCGGATACCGGAAATTTCTGCAAGAATCTGACCAACAATAAAGCGGGAGATCAAAATTTACTCTGGATTTTTATTTGAGGCATTTTTATGTCGGTTTAGTGGTGGGAAAAGATAAATAATATCAAAAAAGGAATACATTCTCCTGATGATTGGAGGATATCCTTGATGTATAAAAGATTAAAGTACGAATTTTACATACCAGATATCCCTATTACGTATCATCAGAAAAATTTTCTGATTTTATTATATATTTTAAAATTTCCGATGCGCCGGAATAGGGATCAATTTCACGCCTCATAACTTTATTAATTACTTCATTAGCAGATCCGTTATTATCTAAGTATCTTTGAACTAAATCTTTCCATTGGTGATGTAATATATCCAGCACTTCTGTTTTTTCTTTCTCTTGTTGTTTTAATTTGAGGATATTATGCTTTTGGAGATAGTCATAGTGTTTGTTAATGGTTTGAAATAATTCATCGATTCCCTCATCAGTAGAGGATGAGGTTTTTACAATAGGAGGTAACCAATCTTGTTTTTTGTAATGCATGCTGAGCATCGTCTCAATTTCCGTAACAATTCTGTCAACACCCGGTAAATCGCATTTATTGACCACAAAAATATCAGCAATTTCCATAATACCTGCTTTCATGGTCTGGATGCTATCACCAGCATTTGGTGTAAGGATAACGACGATACAGTCTGCAATATTTATTATATCAACTTCTGCCTGGCCCACTCCAACTGTTTCAACAATAATCCAATCTTTCCCGAATGCATCCATTATCTTGACAACATCTTTTGAATTTCTTGCAAGACCTCCTAGACTGCCCCTTGTACCCATGCTTCGTATAAATATATCTTTGTCTAGAGAGTGATTCTGCATCCGGATCCGATCCCCCAAAAGCGCTCCTCCAGTAAAAGGGCTTGTTGGATCGACTGCCACTATGCCCACGGTTTCATCGTTTTTTCTGATTTTATTTACAAGATTATCTATAAGGGAGCTTTTGCCGACACCAGGGGAACCAGTAAAACCAATTATTTTAGCCTTCCCCGTTGAATGGAATTCATTTTTAAGAATGTATTCACGCCCGGGCCTTTCGTTTTCAATCTGAGATATTATTTTCGCCAATGCCCGTCGATTTCCTTGCCGAAACTCCTTGAGTAAGTCTTGCAATGTAATATACTCCCTAGAATATTTCGTATTTATTGATAAATTGCAATATTCATACCTGGAAATCGTGTATTTATGGTGCATTTTTATTTAATTTATATTTATGGACTCTCCTGACGAAGGTTGGTTGACTTATTCCAAGCGCGTCTGCAGCGGCATAAGTATTACCGTATTTTTCAAAAGTGGTTTTTATAATATCTCTTTCAAAGTTTTCCACTGCATCTTTTAATTTCCCTCGATATTCCTTTTCACTTATTTTTTTACCACAAATTGATCTAGGCAAATCTTCTGGTTCAATTTTATCCTTATGTGAAACCAAAATTGTGCGTTCTACTAAATTGGCTAGCTCTCGAACATTTCCGGGCCAATTATAATTCAACAGGTATTGCATTGCTTGGGGTGAAAAGGTTTTTCGAGTTGCATATTGTTTGTTAAATTTTTCCAAGAATTTGTTAATTAATGCGATTATATCAGATGGTCTTATTCGCAATGGTGGTATTACTAATGGTAACACATTGAGTCGGTAATACAAATCCTGACGAAATTCATTATTATAAACCATCTGTTCCAGATTCCTATTTGTTGCCGATATGATTCTTGTATTTATTTGAATTGGTTTTGTGCCGCCCACACGCGTAAATTCTCGCTCTTGTAAGACTCTGAGTACCTTTCCTTGCAGAGTTAAGGAAAGGTCGCCGATTTCATCAAGAAAAAGAATACCTCTATCAGCTAATTCAAAAACACCTTGCTTACCTCTACTGTTAGCTCCTGTAAACGCGCCTTTTTCATACCCAAAAAATTCAGATTCAAGGAGATGTTCTGGAATTGCAGCACAATTTACTTTAATAAAATCACCTTCTTCTTTTCTATCACTATTTTCATAAATTAATTGAGCCACGAGTTCCTTGCCAACTCCTGATTCACCTAAAATGAGCAATGTTGTGTCGAGTTTTGCAAATCGAAAAGCCAACTCCAAGACACGCTTCATTTCTTCACTTTCAGCAATTATATAATTTTTCTTATTTTCGATAAATTGATTGAATTTCCGTATGTTTAATAGTTCATCTTGAAGCTTCTTGAGCTCTGTGACATCACTTATAATAGAGATGATTCTTTCAATGTTTCCCTCATCATCGATGATCGGTATGCCCATTACCATACATTCTTTTCCTGTTGGATAAGATTGCATAATTGTAACTTCTTGCTTGTTTTCAAGAACAGCTAATACCACAGATTCATCAATATATTTTTTTCTAATAAAATCATTTACGTGTGTTCCGATTGTATAACTTTTTTTTAGTCCTGTCAGTCTATATACAGCTGAATTAACCTCAATCAGGAAACCATCTTTATTGAATACACATATTCCGTTATTTAAATTTTCAAGAATCAATTTTAATTCAGAAATTTCCCTTTTTAATTCGTTGATCTTTAAGGATTTGGAATCGTTATAATTATGTGACATTATATACCCTATGATATACTCTATGATTCACATATGAATTTTGATTCAAAAATAAATCCCCTCAATATGTATACATTTATTTGGAGTCAAAGTCAAATATGAATTAAATTTTACAACTTCATATCATTTTGGATGATAAACAATATCGAAAGTGGTTCATAGCAATACATGAGGCTTCTTTTGATAATAGGTATAGGTAGATCATAATGTTTTGTATTTCATAATATTAGATGGTGTGTATGAAACGTAAGTTTTTATCGTTCATATGTAGAACTGGCATGATTCATGTAACATAAGATGTCAGATTAAAATTTGATGGTCTTCCGTATCAGGTAATAAAAAGGAGGATATATTTGAATATGGATAATTCAGAAAAAAAAATAATGAAAGAAAAAGATCGGTGGACTAATGAAAGCCTGAGCAAGAAACCAGTTAAACCAGTTCGTACAGATGCGGGGATGGATGTTGACGTACTGTATGTACCCAAAGAAAGGTCTCAGGAAAAGTATCTCAAAGAAATTGGATTTCCTGGAGAATATCCTTTTACACGGGGCGTGCAGCCATCCATGTATCGAGGCAACGTATGGTCATTTAGACAATATGCAGGATACTCGACAGCGGAAGAGTCGAATAGACGGTACAAGTTTCTCTTGGAACATGGTCAAACCGGTCTGAGCGTTGCGTTTGATCTGCCCACCCAATTGGGTTTTGACTCAAGTGATCCTTCAATATTGGCTGATGAAGTCGGGAGAGTTGGTGTCGCAGTTGATAGTTTGGAAGATATGGAGCAACTTTTTGAAGGAATACCACTTGATCAGATTACCACATCATTTACATGTAACGCTCAGACTGTCGTAATTCTGGCTATGTATATCATTACAGGTGAAAAACAGGGTGTGCCCATGGGAAAATTACGGGGCACCTTACAAAATGATATTATTAAAGAGTATCTTGCAAGAGGGACATATATATTCCCACCCAAACCGTCTCTCCGACTCACTGCGGATGTCATTGAGTTCTGTTCCAAAGAGGTACCCAAATTCAACTCCATCAGTATTTCAGGTTATCATGTCAGAGAATCCGGCGCCAACGCTTATCAGGAAGTAGCCTACGCATTGTCTGAAGCACGTACGTATACGGATGAAGTTCTCAAAAGGGGACTTGACGTGGATGATTTTGCTCCCCGTTTAAGCTTTATTTTTTCAAGCAGTCTAGAGTTATTCGAAGAAGCCGCCAAACACCGAGCGTGTAGGCGTTTATGGGCAAAAATTATGAAGGAAGAATATGGTTCCAAAGATCCCAGATCCCAGATGATGAGATTTTTTGCTGGGTGCGATGGTTCATCATTTGCGGCAAAGGAACCCTTGAACAATATTATTCGTGCTACTTTAGAATGTCTAGCTACTGTTCTGGGTGGAGCTCAATCTTGTCACGTTATGTCATATGATGAAGCATATACAATACCTACCGAGGAATCAGCTCGTCTTTCTTTACGCACACAACAAATTATAGCTTATGAAACGGGGATATGCAGTACAGTTGATCCCCTTGGGGGATCGTATTACGTCGAACATCTCACTGACGTGATTGAGGAAAAAGCAAGAGAAGAAATGAAATGGGTTGAAGACAACGGAGGAATGGTTGCTTGTGTAGAAAAGGGCCTAATCCATGAGAAACTGGCAAAACAAGCATATGAGAAAGAAAAAGCCATCAGAAATGGCGAGCGGACTGTTGTTGGAGTTAACAAATATATAATGGGTGAATCCAAAGATGCACAAACAGGCCGAGAAAATGCGAAGACAGGTATTGAGTTATCGAAAGTTGATCCCGATGTTTACAAAAAACAACTAAAGAAACTCAATAATATAAGAAAAAATAGGGATAACGCAAAAGTTGAGAAACTACTGAATGATCTGAAAAAAGCTGCTGAATCCGATAACGAGAACGTAATGCCCTATGTTCTGGATGCGGTGCGCAACTATGCCACAATGGGTGAAATGATTGGTGTACTTAAAAGTGTTTACGGCACTTTCAGATGTCCGACAGGTATATGATGCAATACATCTTAAGGTAGAGTGCGGGAGGAATGCATATGCAGGATGAAAAGATAAGAGTGTTAATTGGAAAACCAGGGCTTGACGGTCATGATCGAGGGGCAAAAGTTGTGGCATTGGTACTCAAGGATGCCGGTATGGAAGTTATATACACGGGTTTGCATCAATCGCCAGAGCAAATAGTTCAGGCTGCAATTGATGAAGATGTCGATGTGATAGGTTTAAGTGTACTTTCCGGTGTTCATATGAGTGCGAGCAAGAAAGTTTTAGAATTGTTGAAAAAAGAAGGCATGGCAGGTGAAAAGATAATTATGGTTGGAGGTACTATCCACTCTGATGAGGATATTGTGGAATTAAAAAAGATGGGGGTTAACGGTGTATTCCCGACCGAAAGTTCATTTGAGGATATAGTCAGTTTCGTTCGTAAGGCTGTCGAGGAGAAGAGGACCCAGAGAAAATGATGCATTCCCCCTGATCTGAACTTTTGACCTACTGCATGAGGTGCGCAATGGATGACAAAACAAAGTCTCACTTCGAGAAAAACTATCCGGCCTCGTCCGGACCCGAGGCACAGGGGTCATTGGCGAAAGCGCTGTACGAGAAGGGTGGAGCCGAAACACTGCCACTCATAGCATCCATATTCAGGAGGCTGGGTGCCGTGCAGGGCGTAAAAATGAGAAAGAAACTCGGGTGTGAAGATTTCAAATCGGCAGCATGGGGCCTTTTCGGCCCCGCATTGAAAGCGCAACCGCCGCGAGCTGAGTTCATTGAACTTACGGATAATAAGCTTGTCATCAAGGCGTTTACCTGCAGACTGGGTCTTTTTGGTGCGGGAAGGAATCTGTGCGAGGCTATCATGGAAATTGACAGAGCGATGGTCAGCGGAATGGTCGGCAAAGACGTTGACATGAAAATAGAAAAAACTCTCGCCGCCGATGATGACTGCTGCCTTATTGAAATTAGAATTGTTTAAGGAAGGAATTCGCTGATGAATGTGAGCATGAAGTTGGCCGAATTCATAACTGGTATCAATTATTCCGATTTTAAATCCGATATCATTGAAAAAAGTAAAGAGGCAGTACTTGATTGGCTCGGTGTAACGATCGCCGGCACGAGAGAAGAAGCCGGGTTGCTGATCAATAATTATGTGATTACTCAATGTAGCAAAGGTAACGTATCGATTATCGGAACCCCAATAAAAACCTCGGTTTCAGATGCCGCACTTGCAATGGGGACCCTCTCGCATGCACTGGATTTTGACGATATCTCCTGGCCGATGATCGGGCATCCGAGTGTCACGATTTTGCCGGCAATATTTGCTCTCTGTGAGGAGAAAGAATTACCCGGTTGGAAGGGTCTTGAAGCGTTTGTTACGGGATTTGAGGTAGAATCTCTATTGGGAGAGGCAACTAGTGAATACCATTACCATCATGGATGGCATACCACAGGTACTCTTGGACCTCTCGGATCGGCCGCCGCATGTTCAAAAATTCTTGAACTTGATGCACAGAAAATTTGTAATGCCTTAGGTATTGCTGCATCACATGCCTCGGGGCTTCGTCAGAATTTTGGTACGATGACGAAACCTTTGCATGCCGGCAACGCCGCCCGCGGGGGTCTGGTAGCGGCCCTTCTCGCCAAATCAGGTTTTACCGCAGACGAGAGTATTTTCGATGCCGCTCTCGGTTTTCCCAATGTCTTCTGTGGAAAAGATAATCATAAAATATTCGAACTTGATCAAAAACTGAATTTGAATAAACCCTGGTCTCTTTTAAATCCCGGTCAAACGTTAAAAAAATATCCGAGTTGTGGTCTGACCAGTGCGGCTATTGATTGTATGATTGATCTTTGCCATGAGCAAAACATAATCGCATCTGAAATTAAAGAAATTGAATGTGCCGTTGCTCACGAAGTCACCAATGTTTTGATTAGAAACAGGCCCCAGAGTGGGCTAGAAGGCAAATTCAGCATGGAATACTGCCTTGCTGTCGCGGCATTGGATAATATCGTGGGCTTAAAACAATTTACTGATCACAGGGTAGCCGCTGATGATGTACAGGACCTGTTGCGTAGGGTGACAATTGTCACTGATGATTCCTTACATATGGGCGAATCCAGAGTCAGGATTACAACGGACAGGGGAGTTTACGAAAAAGCTTCGTTGCATGCCATTGGTACCCCTGAGAATCCCATGACCTATGATGAAATCAAAGACAAATTTCGGATGTGTTCCGAGGATATCCTCAACAATGACGTAATTTCTCAAATTATTGATTCCGTCACGATACTAGACGATATTAAGAATTTAAAGTATTTCGTCAGCTTAACTTGTCCAATGTGATTAATGAATATGAGAGATACAATGATAGAACGGCGACTGCGCAACAAGTTATTACGTGATCGAGTTGTTTCTCCTGAGGTTGCTGCGTCCTTTGTAAAAAGTGGTATGACGTTGGGAACATCTGGAGAAACAAAAAGAGGGTGTCCTTCGGCATTCTTTCACGCTTTAGCCGAAAGGGGGAAGAAGGGCGAGGTTAAGAATCTCACTCTTTGCACCTCCAGTTTGCCCGATGAAATACATGGCATCCTGGCTGATTGTGGCGCCTTAAAACGAAAATTAGGATCGCAAGGCCATCCTGCTCTGAGGAAGTGTATTAATTCTAGGCAGGTCTTGTGTGATGATGTGAGAGCCGATATGCTCTTGTACCGAATGAGATGCGGTGTTTTAGGCAAGTTAGATTTGGCAGTAGTCAACGCCATTGCTATTAATGAGGAAGGATTTATTATTCCTTCACATACTGCTATTGATATAAGTTCATACATTGAAGCTGCTGAACATGTAATTGTAGAGATTGATTGTTCTATACCCTTAGCACTTGAAGGTATGTACGATCATTATTTGCCTTCACTATATCCATTCACAAGGGAAATACCTTTGTGCAAGGTGTCACAGCGGATCGGCGTCCCTTATATTCCCGTACCTCAAGAAAAAATAAAATACATAGTGATCTCTAATCTTCAAAAAAGTGGGGTGCAAGCGATACTCCCCGATGAAAAAAGTCAAAAACTAGCAGAGCATCTAGTTAAATTCCTAAAACACGAGATACATGAAGGAAGGCTCCCGCCTAATTTATATCCGATTGAAATGGGTCTGGGTGGAATTTCGGGAGCGATATTGAAGAATTTGTCAAAGTATGACTTCAGAGATGTGGAGATCTTCAGTGCGGTAGTTGGAGATGCTGTGTTGGATTTAATAGATGCCGGTGTTTGCACAGCAGTGACTGGTGGAGGATTATTACTTTCGGATGATGGTTGGCAGGCTTTATGCGATAACATCGACAAATATAAACAAGTAATAATTTTGCGTCCATTAGAGCTAACTGATCATCCGGAGTTGGTCAGGCGGCTAAAACTTATAGCTCTTAATGGAGCTATTGAAGCTGATATATACGGTCATATCAATGCAAGCCATGTTTTTGGAACCAGGTTGGTTAATGGTGTAGGGGGGTTACATGTATTTGCAAGTAACGCATATTTATCCATTTTTGCATTAATTTCATCCAATGATTCAGGGGATATATCATCAATTGTACCAATGGTGAGTCACGTTGATATCCCGGAGCACTGTGTTGACGTAATAGTGACAGAAGTTGGACTTGCTGATTTACGAGGATTATCTCCCGTTGAAAGGGCTGAGAATATAATTAACAATTGTGCGCATCCCGATTACAAACCTCTTTTAAGAGAGTATCTCAGAAGGGCTGAAAAAGAAGTGGGGGGACATGAACCACATATTCTTGAAGAGGCCTTTTTGTTCCATCAACGGTTTAAAGAAAAGAAAACAATGAAGTTAGAAAAATAAGATCAGAAATGAATCATATTGATGATACCAGTATTGGATAATAATTTAGGGGGTGTCTTTGAAATTAAAAAAGAAAGGTGGCGACAGTAAGAAAACATTCGTTGTGAGAAGCGGATCTTTAAAAATCATCATAAAAATATTTACTTAACATTCTATCAAAAGGGAGGGAAAAAGAATGGCTAAGAAAACATTATCAATATTGATTCTCATGGTTATGTTTACCTTTGTGGCAATTATGCCGGGATCAATTGCCGATGTCCAAGCAGAGGTAATTAAGGTAAGCATGATAGGTACCCTGCCAGTTGGACACCACCTCACAAAAGCACTTGAAATGTATAAAAAGTACGTTGAAGAAAACTCCAATGGACGCGTACAGATCGACATATATCCAGCTCAACAACTTTATAATGACAAAGATTTGGTGAGTGTATTGCCACGCGGTGCTGTTGATATGGCGATAGCAAATCTTGATATGTGGACCGGATTAGTGCCTGCAGCAGGGTTCTTTTTTATACCGATGATGTTTAAAGATGAAGACGACCTTTTTCGTGCCGCACATGGAGTTCCTGGAGACATACTAGCTCAAAACTTGGAAAATTGTAACGTAAAGGCTATTGGGTGGTGTCTTTACGATACAATTAGCATGATCTTTAAAGATCCAGTTGTTCAAATAGAAGATTTTAAAGGCAAAAGGATGCGGGCCTATGGACAAACAATTTCATATTTTGAGGAAGCTCTTGGTGCTTCACCAACAATGATGAGTTCGGGAGAAGTTTATCAAGCATTGCAAAAAGGAACTATAGATGGAGCAATGTCAGGTATAACATCTTTTGACGCGCGTAAATGGTATGAGGTTGCTAAGCACGTACCCGATGTAACATTTACACCCTATCCATATGTAATTGTTGCAAATCTCAAATTTTGGAATTCACTGCCAGAGGATCTACAGAAGGTATTTCTGGATGGGGCAATAACAATAGAAGAATTTACAAAAAAAGCTGCACAAGAAGCTCATGATAAAAGTCGCGACGTTTGTGAAAAAAATGGTGTTGTATTTGATGCAATATCTGATGAGGAACTTGCAAGGTGGCGGCAGGTTTCAGTACCGATTCTGATGAAAAAATTTAAAGAAAACTTTGATCCCAAGGAAGCTGAACGAATGTTTGTTTATATGAAGGAAAACTAAAGCTCTTAACAAGAATGGCTGTTTGTTTCTGAAGTTAATTAGCAATATTTTGGGAGGAATATTGTTTTTATCAAAATTTGGAACATCTTTATGGACTCAAAGCTAAATGCCTAAGTTTTTGATAGGTATTTCATTCCCAAGCAGCAAATATTGGGAAAATCTGAGTTAAAGGAATTTATATGGACGGTAAT
This sequence comes from Deltaproteobacteria bacterium, assembly GCA_016933965.1. Taxonomy (NCBI): domain Bacteria; kingdom Pseudomonadati; phylum Myxococcota; class Myxococcia; species Deltaproteobacteria bacterium. The sequence goes on from JAFGTS010000006.1 coordinate 95,800, forward strand.
GTCAAAAGTACTAATAAATTTGAAAGAAATATTATTTTCAAGTCCATAGATTATATCTCTACTTTTATGGGTGGCATTGCAGGATGGGGGATGGTGTCTATCGCTATTATGATGTGCTACGAAATAGTTGTACGCTGGATGGGCAGTCCTACAATCTGGGTAGTCGAAATTAGTGGTTATTCATTGATTTGGTTTGCATTTCTTTCAGCAGCATATGGCTTAAAAGAAGGGAGCCACATTCAAGTTGATATATTGATATCAAGATTGACACCCAAAATACAAAATTTGCTAAATATAATAAACTTTTCCTTATGTTTGTTCTATAGCTTGCTCATTTTCTATTTTAGTTGGGATTTGATGCACTATGCATTTCATGTGGGAGAGAGATCTTCCACGATGTTAAAAGTTCCTATGGGTTTACTGCATCTCGGTGTTTTAATTGGAAGTGGCTTGTTAGCTGTTCAATCTATTAAAGAATTGATTAAAACGGTTGCACAAACTTCACGGTATAAGGGGGATATTGAAATTGGTATTTTTACAAAACCATTTTTTATAATCCCAATATATTTAATTCTTATCGGAATTTCAATATGGATATATTCACATAACCCCGGATTGGGACTTGTATTGTTGCTGATAATTAGTCTTCTTGCGGGAGTGCCTGTTTTTGCATCTCTTGGTTTAGTTGGGTCTCTTGGATTATTTTTCCTCTTGGGTGGCCATTTCGGTTTACAACAAATAAGTATGATCAGTGTTAAGTCACTTGATAGTTTTACTTTATTGGCAATACCCCTATATATTTTAGGTGGACAAATCTTGATGGCATCTGGAATCGGAGAGGATTTATTCAAGGTGTGTAGTCGATGGGTTGGGCACTTACCTGGAGGTGCCATGATAGCAACTATTGGTGCCTGTGCGGTCTTTGCAGCTATTTCCGGTTCCAGTGTTGCGACCGCAGCAACCATTGGCATCATTGCCATTCCCGAGATGCTCAAGAGAAATTATGACCCCAGTCAGTCATACGGTGTTCTCGCGGCTGGAGGCACACTTGGCATCTTGATACCTCCGAGTGCCGCAATGATCATCTACAGCAGTGTTACCGAGGAGTCAACAGGTGCCCTGTTCATCGGGGGGATCATTCCCGGTATTATTCTGGCCCTGTTCTTTGCGGTCTTTGCAGTGATCCGGTGCTCACGCTCCGGCATGTATGAAAAAACAGAGCCATCAAGTTGGCTTGAACGTTTTAGAAGTTTAAAAGAATCTGTATGGGGGCTTCTTGCGCCGGTAATAGTAATCGGCGGCATTTATACCGGCATTTTTACACCAACCGAGGCGGCAGCTGTTGTTGTGGTTTATGCGTTGGCAGTTCTTTTGTTTTCCAGAAGAGTTTCGTTAAAGCAATTACATAAAGTAATGTCAGATGGGACACGAAACAGTACGATGATCTTGTTGATTGTTGTTGGTGCCATGATATTGGGAACTATTGTAACATTTTTGAGAGTTCCTCAAAATTTGTGTGATTTTGTCAGCACGTTACATATGTCCCGCTGGATAATATTGGCTATTTTGTGTGTAAGTTATATATTTCTCGGCATGTTTCTTGAGGTCGTTTCTATATTATTGATCACCATCCCCATTGTTTATCCACTTATAATACAACTTGGTTTTAATGGTCTCTGGTTCGGGGTATTTGTTACCATATTGATGGAAATGGCAATGATCACTCCTCCTGTCGGTCTCAATCTTTATGTAATACAAGGTGTGGCGTCAACAAAACTTGAGCAAGTAGTCAAAGGGGCTTGGCCTTATATGATACTGATGTTGGCATTAGTTCTTATACTGGCGATGTTTCCCAATATCGTTACGTGGCTTCCGGGAACGATGGGATATCAGACTTCATTTTAAATTAGTTCTGACAGACCTCAGATAGGTATTATGCAAAAACTTATTATTCATTTAAAAAATGGTTGTATCAGCACGCTGATAATTAACAGGCCTGAGAAAGCCAATGCATTAAACACGGAACTATTGATGAAGCTTGGCGATACCATACATGCATTGAAGGAGCGGGAACGATATACAGTGTTAGTTCTAAGAGGTGCCGGTGAAAAATCGTTTTCCTCGGGCGGGGACCTGGAAGAAGCGAGAAGTGATCGTGATTTTCAGGATTTCATCAAGGCGTTGGTCTATTTTCAGAACAGTCTTTTAGAGTACCCCTTTCCCGTTATGGCAATGATAAACGGTCGTGCGATCGGTCTTGGAGTTGATATGGCTGCCATGTGTGACATTCGCCTCGCGGCAGATACTGCATCATTTGTCATAAATGCGGTCAAGCTGGGGAGGGTCTATCATCACACAGCGGCCCTGCGGTTAATTAACCTGGTGGGATTCGGCGTGGCGACAGAAATGCTCCTGAGTGGAAAAGAGATAGATGCCCGGCAGGCCGTCGAATATGGGCTCGTAAATCAAGTCTATCCGCTGTCCCTTTTGGAAGAGAGGACATATGCACTGGCTCAGGGCATTGGCACGGGCTGTCATCCGCAGGCAGTGAAGAATACCAAGATAATGCTACAAAAACTGGCCCAGGCACGTCACCGGGGCATGACCCAGAAACTGGAATGGGAGTTGGAGGCATTAACATCCGTGCACGGGTAATTTTCAGTTACGGGGCGATACCGATTGTTGTAACCCGTTGCGAGAAGAGCAAATGCCATAAAGGCCGCACTTCAAAAGTGAACGCCACAAATATAAGGGAGGTACCCAATGATTAAAAAAATAGCCCATATCGGTGTAGCAGTCAGGGATATTGAAGCGGCGGAACGGTTTTATTCCGATGTCCTGTTACTGAAGGGAGGGGATCGGGAAGTCCACGGAGAACTTTCTGCCTCCTTCTTTCCCATCGGCGATACACGGATTGAGCTTCTGCAGTCAGCAACCCCCGAAGGTGTCATATCCAAATTTATTGAGAAAAGAGGGGAGGGAGTTCACCATATCGCCTATGAAGTTGATGACATAGAAAAAGCCCTGGAAACACTGAAGTCGAAGGGGGTCCAGTTGATTGATGAAAAACCGCGGAAAGGTGCGCACAACTCCAAGGTCGCATTTGTTAATCCCCGGAATACATACGGTGTTTTGGTTGAATTGGTCGAGCATCAAAAAAAAAAGATGGATGAATAACGATATCAGGTACGAGCTGGAATGGTGGTATTGATGATGAAGCAGCACGTCAGACGTGTCATGCAACCATGAAATACAGGAGGGATACCGTGGATCTTGAACTTACACAAGAGCAATTGATGTTTCGGGATATGGCAAAGGAATTTGCCATGAGAGAAGTCCAACCTACCGCGCGGGAAAGGGATCGCGAGGAAAAGTTCTTTCCCGATATCATGAAGAAAATGGGTGACCAGGGACTGTTCGGCATTAAAGTCCCCAGAGAGTTGGGGGGACTGGATCTGGATTGGATGACCGTCGGGTTGGTTGTAGAACAACTGTCTTATTATGATTTCTGTGTTGGGATAAATTGTCTGATCGGAACGACACTGCAGATAATGCCGATTTTGACCGGAGGGAATGACGCACAGAAAAAAAATTACATAGCTCAATTGGTAAGTGGCAAAAAGTGCGCTGCGTTCGCCGCGGTGGAGCCGAATGCCGGGAGCGATGCTGTGGCAGTGGAAACCACAGCCACATTAAAAGGCGATGAGTGGATTCTAAACGGAAATAAAACATGGATTACCAATGCGACGCAAGGAGATTGGGCAATCGTTTTGTGCCAGACAGATAAAAGCAAGGGAGTCAAAGGAATGGCATGTTTCATCGTTGAAAGGGATGCCCCGGGATTCTCTTCAACGAAGATTGGTCACAAGATGGGATTCCGTTCTTCTGATACAGGGCAATTGTTTTTCAGAGACTGTCGCATACCCAATGCCAATTTATTAGGTGATATCGGCAGAGGATTGCAACTGGCATTGACCTGTATAGAACACACCCGTTTCGGGATCTCCTTTGCCACGCTCGGCGTTATGGAGGCTTGTATCGATTCGAGCATAAAGTATTGTCTGGAACGGAATCAATTCAGCAAACCCATTGGAAGCTTTCAATTAATGCAAAGTCAGATCGCCGATATGGTTGTTGATTGTGAGGCTTCAAAGTGTCTCGCCTACCAGGCAGCCTATTTGAAAGATAATGGATTGAAATATTCAAGAGAAACATCCATCGCAAAGTTACACAATTCAGAAAAAGCTGCCAAGATTTCTCGGACCGCGGTTGAAATGCACGGCGCCTATGGCATTACTGATGATTTTCCTGTGGAACGATATTATCGAGATATGCTCTCACCGCTGATCTTTGGTGGTACGTCCAATATACAGAGATTGATCATCGGTCGGAATATGCTCGGGATTGAAGCCATCTCACGGTGAGTGCAACAATGTGTTGAAACAAGGTCATAAAATCGTTATTGAAGGCAATTTTTCGACTGCTACATGCATTTTAAATTCCTCTGTATCGTAATTGATGTCATGAAAAAAAGAAATAACAGGTGTCGTGGAAAATGGAAGAATTTGATGCGATTGTGGTAGGTGCCGGGCCGGCCGGCTGTGCTGCTGCCTATGTTATGGCGAAAGCCGGACATAATGTATTGGTATTGGAAAGAGGGAAATTCCCCGGGGCGAAGAACATGTGGGGCGGTGCCTTCTTCGGTCCTGTCATGAACGAGCTTTTCCCCGGTTTTTGGGAGGAGGCACCCTTTGAACGGTTTGTCACCCGTCATGCGATTTCCTTTTTGACGGAACAGGATATCCTCTCGATAGATTACAAGTCAGACGTTACGGAGCCTGCGGAAAAGAAGGGTTTCATAACATTGCGCGCCAAGTTTGACAAATGGATGTCGCAGAAAGTCGAACAGGCAGGGGCAATCGTCGCTTCAGGCCTGGCCGTCGATGATCTCATCGTTGAGGGTGGCGTGGTAAAGGGAGTAAAAGTCGGGGATGAACAGTTCGCATCAAATGCTGTGGTCCTGGCGGATGGCGTAAATTCGCTTCTCTCGGAGAAAATCGGCCTGCGGAAGGCATATTCACCCCACGACATGAAACAGGGTGTCAAGGAAATTATCCGCCTACCCCGGGAAGTGATCGAGGACCGATTCAATATCAGCGGTACCGCCGGTGTTGCCATGGAATTCATCGGGTCCTGCACGCGCGGATTACCGGGTGGCGGTTTTATGTATACGAACCTTGACAGTGTATCGCTCGGGGTTGTCGTTCAATTAAGTGCGCTTATGGATACGCAGATCAAGGCGTCCGATCTCATCGAGGACTTTAAAAACCACCCCGCCATCGCGCAGCTTATCAAAGGAGGGCAGACGGCAGAGTATTCAGCACACTTGATTCCCGTATCCGGCCTTAAAATGATGCCGAAACTGTATGATAACGGCGTTCTTGTTACTGGTGATGCCGCTTCCCTGGTTCTCGGGACGGGGTTGATATTGGAAGGCGCGAATTTTGCCGTTGCCTCGGGTATGGCAGCTGCAGAAACGGTAATTGAAGCACACAGGAAAGAAGACTTTACCAGGGACGAACTGAGTAATTACGAAAAAAGGCTCAGGGAGCAGTTTGTGCTGAAGGATCTTCAGACGTTCAGCAGGGCTCCGCAGTTTCTCGAAAACGAAAGGATCTACCAGCTGTATCCGGAATTGGCCTGTTCCATGGCCAGAAAGATTTTCAGCAGTGATGGAAAACCCCGGGAGAACACTTTCAAGGTCCTGAGGAAGTCCCTTGGAAAACAAGCATCCATGTGGAAGATGGCCTCAGATATGATAAAAGCGGGAAGGGCATTATGAAAGTAGAAGACAAACTGGCTCTCAATAAGTTCGACGTGGACAGGGATGTTCATATCACGGTGAATGACGTCGTATGCGTTGAATGTGAACTGAAACCCTGTGTGAGCGTCTGCCCGGCCGAGTGTTATGTAATCAGAGAAAATCATATGACGTTTTCTTACGAGGGGTGCCTTGAGTGCGGCAGTTGCCGCATTGCGTGCCCAAAGGGTGCAATAGATTGGGTGTATCCGCGCGGAGGATTCGGCATCTGCTATCAATACGGTTAAAAAAGGAGGAGTAATGGAGATCATTGTCTGCATCAAGCAAGTTCTGGATCCAGATCTGCCACCGGCAAAGTTTGCAATCGACAGTCGCATGAACAGGGCAATCCAGCCTGATGGTATGCCTCTGGTAATCAGTCCCTATGATGCCCTGGCAGTTGAGGCCGCACTGAGGATAAAGGAAAACAACACTGCCAATATAACAGTTCTGACGGTCGGTGATACGTCTGCTGACGTTGTTGTAAAAAAGGCTTTGGCAATGGGTGCGGATAAGGCCGTCATCATTTCTGACGAGGCTTTTAATGAATCTGATGGATTTGCTACAGCCTCTATTCTGGCAAAAGCCATAGAGAAAATAGGCCAGTACGATCTGATCCTCTGCGGTCGCCAGGCTGCTGACTGGGATGTGGGAATGGTAGGCCTTGTATTAGCGGAGAACCTCAATGTTCCTGTGGTTACAAGGGCAAAGGAGATCAGAATACGCGATGGAGAAGTGGAAGTTCAGAGATTAACCGCCGGCGGATATGAGACATACGGAGGCACCTTACCGATGGTGGTGACAGTCAGCAGTGAACTGGGACAGGCACGGATTCCTTCAGGGATGGGAATCATCAAGGCCGCGCGGCAGGAAATTCCGGTATGGAGCAGTGCTGATCTTGCTATCGACCCTTCAATGGCGGGGGCGAGTTCGGCACGGAACAGTCTCGTTAAACTGTATGTTCCTTCCTATGAGCGGAAGTGCGAGATGATTGAAAAGGAAGACGTTGCGGAAGCGGCCGCACTGCTGGCTGAGAGAATCGCCGCGATCATTCAGTAAGAGAGGGGAAAAATGAGTGATTATAAGGGTATTTTTGTGGTTGGAGAAATCGAGAATGGCTCGTTGTCCTCGTTAACCAGGGAGCTTCTTGGAGGAGCGAGAAGGCTGGCGGATACGATGCAGGATGAAGTCGGGCTTTTTCTGGTTGCAAAGGAACCCGGCAATGCAGGTCAGGAGGGAATCACCCTGGGAGCAGACAAGGTGTATGTATCCACAGATCCTGCCCTGTTGGACATGAACCCTGACGCCTATGTCTTTGTCGTGACGCACCTGTGCAGTCAGATAAAGCCGCTGCTGTGCCTGATCGGTCAAACAGATCTGGGACGTGACCTGGCACCGCGGGTGGCCGCACGACTGGAAGCAGGGCTCTGCATGGATTGCATTCACGTTGACGTGAATGAAGAGAGAAATGGTTTTATTCAGACGAGGCCTGCATACGGGGGAAAGGCCCTTTCGGTAATTGCTTCCACAAACGGCAGACCACAGGTGAATACCGTGCGATCAAAGGCGATGGAACCTCTTCTGCCGCAGGACCAGCGAACGGGCGAAACAATTGCTGTTCAAGAGAGCCCGGATTCCTCTTCGATCAGGATCAGGATTCTCGAACGGGAGGCAGCCACATCCGGGGGGATCAAGCTGGAGGATGCAAAAGTTATTGTCGCCGGTGGCGGGGGGATTGGTGGACCCGAGGGCTTTGACATGATCAAAGACCTGGCTCGGAGAATCGGGGGCGAAGTGGGTGCCACACGAGTTCCGGTTGATGAAAACTGGGTTCCCTTGAGCATGGAAATAGGTCAGACGGGAAAGATCGTCAATCCGGAACTGTATATTGCCATTGGTATTTCCGGGGCAGCACAGCACATTACCGGGTGCCTGAATTCAAAAACAATAGTGTCAATCAACAAAGATCCTGATGCAAACATCTTTAAGATTTCCGATATCGGGCTTGTTGGTGATTACCGGGATGTTCTGCCCGTGTTAATAGAAAAATTTCAAGAGAGATAGTCGCTAAATGGACTTTACTATAAATAAGGATAGATAATTCTAAGATGGTGTTTTCTTGAACCAAAAACTTGCTCCACAAAGGTGTTTTTATAACCTTAACCATCGTGAGAGAAAATTGCCACAGACATAAAAATGATCAAGTGGCTAAGCGTTTTGTCATGAGGTGCTGAATGCCGTTAAAAAGCCGATTACGATATATGTAAGAAAATACTTATTATCAATGAAATCTAAAACTGAGAGTTAGAAACTGGTTGAAAAAAGAGATAAAATGAGCAGGAGGTTAAAAATATGATGTGTAAGTAGTAGTAATCCAACCAAACTTTTTGGAATTTAATTGTTTCAACTTTAAAATGGAATAAGGAGGGTAAAATAATGTTTGAAAAAAAGAACAAATTATTTGCCATTATTGTTGCGGTGTCACTGTTGACAGTTCTCATTTCTTTTCAAGACTCAAATGCCGCCTCCCAAGGTAAAGATGTTATCAAGATTAGAATGGTAGGAACCCTTCCTGTTGGGCATCACCTGACCGATGCTTTAAACCTTTATAAAAAGTATGTTGAAGAAAAATCACAAGGAAGAGTTATCGTAGAGATTTTTCCAGCTCAACAACTTTATAATGACAAAGATTTAGTAAGTGTACTGCCTAGGGGTGCCGTTGATATGGCAATTGCAAACCTAGACATGTGGGCTGGTCTAAATCCTTCAGTTAGCTTTCTTACAATGCCACTCATCTTCGATAGTGAGGATCACTTCTACGCAGTTGCTCATGGAGAAGCCGGAGATATCATAAATGGCGAGTTTCTTAAAGTTAACTGTAAAACATTGGGATGGATTCAGTATGGTACGGCCGATATTATAAGTAAAGAACCTTATGCTACTCTTGAGGATTTTAAGGGGAAGCGTGTACGTGCCTATGGCCAGATGTGCCAATATTTTTTGGAGGCACTTGGGATGGCACCTACAATGATGAGTTCGAGTGAAATGTATCAGGCATTGCAAAAGGGAACCATAGATTTAGCAATGTCAGGATTAACCTCATTCGTTTCTCGTAAATTATATGAAGTGGCAAAGTACGTGCCGGATGTAACGCTATCATACAACGCTGGTGCATTTGGTACTGTTGCAAATTTAGATTTCTACAATAACCTTCCTAAAGATATTCAGAAAATATTGGATGATGGTGCTTTAGAAATAGAAAATTTTACTAGAGAGCGGGCAAAAGAAGCTACGGTAAAAAGCCGTCAGATATTACTTGATAATGGTGTAACGTTCCTGAAGATTTCTGATGAACAACTTGCCAATTGGAAAGCAAGGACCTTACCCGTTATGAAAGCGCGTTTGAAGGAAAATTATGATAGCGACAAAGTGGATATAATGTTCGATGCATTAGAAAAGCATAAATAGAAATATCACACCCAAATGTGGACACACACAGCCAGGTAGCCTTTTTTAAGGGTTGTGTGTGTCCATAATCAAAAGAGACAAAATCCGGTAAGGAATTGCCTTGTGATATGTTTTTTATACTTAAAAAATGCTTGATGTAATTGTGTGCCGTGGAATCGCAATATATGACCTCTGTTTTAAGCGTACAAGAGTAAACGACTCATTAATGGTTTTAGCGTAACAGTTTCTCGCTGAGCCCATGTATTTTGAAGGATTATGCTGTTTAAGAATATGTTAACAGGGTGGACATGCTGAATGTCTTGTGTTCTTGGTGAAAAACGGTGACGGACTCAGGTGTCGACTCCATTATTGCTCGTTCATGAAACTGTATGATTATGTTCTAGCTGAACCGTTCTCATTATTAAGATTGGCCAGCCACTTAACGATTATAAAAATGCAAGTTAAACGCCAGAAAAATCCGATACTGCTGGCGTCTCTTGTAAAACAAGCTCTTGTAAGTGACGAAATCAACTGCCACTTTCACACATTCAATGATCATTCTCCGCAACTAATGAGAAAGGGTTCGATGTTGAAAGTTTGTTCATGTTTTCTGCGATGTTCAGATGGATAGTTCGCTCTTCTCAGTGAATTCACTAAACCGAAAGGAGAACGTTCCATATCAAAGCAGAAATATAATTATAGGAGGAATGGTGATGTCGCTATCCCGGCAACTCGCTAACTTCGTTTTGGAAACGGATTATGACAGTGTTCCACAGACGGCCCTGCAGCGAGCGAAGCACCATATCATCGATTGCCTCGGCTGCATGCTGGCCGGCACCAGAGAGCCACTTGCCGGTATCCTGGGAACATACATAGACACAGTTGGGGGCAGGCCGCAAGCCTCCATCCTTGGTAGCGAAACACAAACATCGATCTATAATGCGGCCATGATCAATGGAACTCTCGGCCACGCCCTTGATTTCGATGACATGAGCAGCTCGTTGATCGGTCATCCCACGACCGTTATCCTGCCAACGATTCTTGCCCTGGGGGAGTATCAGAAAATCAGTGCCAGAAAGGCGTTGGAAGCTTACGTACTGGGTGTCGAGGTTGCCTGCGCATTGGGAAGGCTTATGAATCCAGGCCACTATCAGCAGGGTTGGCACCCGACAACGTCACTGGGTATCTTCGGAGCAACTGCAGCCGCGGGCAAGCTGCTTGGAGTGAGCGAAGCGGAACTGGCCCATGCCTTTGGCATAGCGGCAAGCGAGGCTTCTGGCATACGGGAAAACTTCGGGACGATGACAAAACCGTTTCACGCGGGAAGAGCGTCTGCCAAGGGCTTTCTGTCAGCCATGCTGGCTAGGACGGGATTCAACTCATCGGACAGGGCCTTTGAGGGCGATGCCGGATTCTTACGGGCTACATGCGACCACTATGACATTGAAGAAACTTTGAAAACGCTGGGTAATCCATACGAGTTGGTATCACCCGGGCTCTCTATTAAGAAGTATCCGTCATGCGGAGCTACTTCCAATGGTATTGACGCCATGATCAGTCTGGCGGAAGACAACGCCATTCTGACTGATTCCGTCAAGAGCATAGAGTGTGGTTCGGTTCCAATCGCGAAAGACGTCCTGATATACGAAGTACCCAGAAATGGTTTAGAGGGTAAGTTCAGCATGCATTTTTGCCTGGCGGTGGCACTGGCGGAAAAGAAGGTAACTCTCGAGCATTTTCATGATCCATGGATCAATAATCCCACCATCAGTGATCTGATGAATAAAACGACGTTCACCGTTGCTCCCGAACTGGCACAGTATGGCTATCGAGGGACGTTTAACACACTGTTGAAAGTTTCCCTTTTCAATGGTGATGAGTATGTGCTCAAGGTCGATCACGCCAAAGGTTCTCCGGAGAACCCTCTTTCCGAAGCTGAGGTGTTTGAAAAATATACACATTGTGCGGAGGGGGTCTTGCCAGACGGCAAAATCGAACGATCAATTGAAATGCTGAGCGATTTTCCCATGCTTGAAGATCTGTCGGACTTGCTGAAAGTCCTGCGGAAATAAGGGGAAGGATGGAAAAATGAAATTATTCGAGCCATGTAAAATAGGCACTATTGAGTTAAAGAATCGATTGGTCCTGGCGCCTATGTCAAACAATATGACGGATAACGGGTTCGTTACTGAAGAGGCGATACACTTTTACAAGGCACGTGCGGAGGGAGGAGTGGGACTCATCACCGTTGAGGATGGCATTGTTGATTATCCTCTTGCAAACAATGTCAAATCCCCCGTGGCCATCAGTGATGATAAATACATTCCCATGTTGAAAAAGCTGAATGATACGATACATCAATACGATGTAAAGACAGTCATGCAGTTGGCTCATGCCGGCAGACGGGCGGGTCGGGTAGCCAAATCAGGGTGCCTGGAAGTGACGAGGGGGAAAATCCCTGTCGCTCCGTCTGCGCTGGCGCACCCCGTTTCCGGGTATGTGGTGCCTCATGAATTGTCCAGAGATGAGATACGGGAGATAATTGAACAGTTCGGACAGGGAGCGAGAAGAGCGGTAAAAGCCGGTTTTGATTTTATTGCACTCCATTGTGCCCATATGTACCTCTGTGGGGAATTTCTATCGCCATGGGCGAATAAGAGGAAGGATGAGTATGGAAGAGGATTGAAGGGACGGCTCAGATTCGTATTGGAGGTGATTGAGCGGATACGGGCTGAAGCCGGGGAAGATCATCCCATTATTGTGAGAATCAATGGACAGGAACCCAGAGGAGGCAACAGCCTGGCAGATATACGCAGGATTGCGCAGGCGCTGGAAAAGGCAGGTGTTGACGCAATCCATGTGTCGGTCGGGTTTGCCGCCACGATCAAAGACCCGGAGTTTATTCCTTCCATCCCCTCGATGCGTTTTCCCGACGGGCCAATAATTCATCTCGCGAAGAATGTGAAAGATGGCGTTTCCATTCCGGTCATTGCAGTGAATAAAATACGAGACGCCAGGTTTGCGGAACAGATACTGCAGGAGGGGAAGGCTGATCTGATAGCGATGGGCAGAACGCTGGTTGCTGATCCTGAATTCCCCAAAAAATCGAAAGAGGGACGGTACGATGATGTGCGACCCTGTATATCCTGCTGTCAGGGTTGTATCAACAGAGTATTAGCCGATCTTCCCATGAAATGTACCGTGAATCCCCTGGTCGGGAGAGAAGGGGAAAAGATCATTGAGCCTGCCGACCCCCCCAGGAAGGTAATGATCGTCGGCGGTGGACCGGCCGGTCTTGAAACAGCCCTTATCAGTGCGCAAAGAGGGAATACTGTGGTGCTGTATGAACAAAGTGGGAGCCTGGGAGGACAGATGAAGGATGCGGCGCTCCTGCCGTTTAAAAAGGAAATCAAGAAATTCACGGATTACCTGATCAGACAGGTTACCAAAGCTGGAGTCGCGATTACATTAAACACGGTCGTCACGAATGAAATCATCAAAAAGGTAAGACCGGACATTTTAATAATGGCGGTTGGCGCCCAGCCGATCATTCCGGAGATACCGGGTGTGAATAACGGGAACGTGGTAAAGGCGCAGGATGTGCTGAGAGAAACCGTCGATGTGGGGAACCGTGTACTGATAATCGGTGGTGGCGAATTAGGCCTGGAGACGGGCGAATTCCTTGGTCTCAAAGGCAAGAAGGTCACAATCGTCGAAATGACGAGTACGGTGGGAGCCACTATGCCTTCACAGACAAGGATGCCTCTTATGTTCAATCTTGAAAATCACAAAGTGAAAATCCTGACGCTGGCAACCCCTGTGAGCATAAATGACAAGGGCGTGGTGATAGAACAGTTGGGGAAAAAGAAACTCATTCCTGCGGATACCGTGGTTATCGCTGCCGGTTATAGGCCGCCGGACCGATCCGATATACAATCCCTGACCAAAGATGCCGCCTCTGTGATCATTATGCTCGGCAATTGTGGGAGTGTGGGTGATATCATGAATGCAGTCGAGAATGGGTTCAACTTTGCAGCGAGCATATAAGGAGATAACCGGGTGAGTGCGACAAAAATATTGGCGGATCATGTTTCTTCAATTCGGTATGAGACTCTCTCCGAGGAAGTTGTGCAGAAGACCAAGGCCACCATTCTTGATACACTTGGTTGTGCAATTGCCGGTTTTACCCTGGCTTCCGATGAGATATCGCCCCTTTTACATCTGATTATGGAATCCGGCGGGCGACCGGAAGCAACAATTATCGGGTCCGGCAACCGGACATCCTGCCTCAATGCCGCGCTGGTCAACAGTTCGATGACACATACCATTGATTATGATGATACTCATGTGCCATCGCTCGCACATTTCGGATGCTGCACGGTACCCGCGGCCATTGCCCTGGGTGAAAAGATAGATGCCGGTGGCGCGGAGATCATAGCGGCTGTTGTGGCGGGTTTTGAAGCGGCGAGCAAGGTGGCACGGAGTGTCATGCCGAGCCATTATAGCTACTGGCACAGCACTGCAACAAATGGCGTCATCGCTGCAGCGGCAACTGTGGCGAATCTGTTGAAATTTAACAGCGAGAAGACGGAGATGACCCTGGGTATGGCTGCCGATCAGGCCGCAGGGAGCCGGTATTGCCTGGACTACGGAGATTTCACAAAAAGTCTGCACCCGGGGATGGCAGCCTTTAACGGCATGCTTGCCGGGCTTTTGATTCAAAGAGGGAGCATCGGGCCAAAGGATTTCTTTGACTACGATAAAGGGTATTGCAACGTGTATTCCGATGAACCGCATATTAATATGATGACGGAGAATCTGGGCTCTCCCTATGAAATCATGATCAATGACATCAAGGGATTTCCAACAATTCTGTGCAGTCACACACCGGTACAGGCAACTCTGAAATTAGTTGAGGAAAATCATCTTCAAGCGTCGGATATCGAAAAGATCGTTGTTAAAATGGTAACGCTGCCAAAGGGACAGGGATGTAATTATAATCCCGATACGCCAATGGCCGCGAGGTTGAGCATACCCTATTGCGTTGCCCTGGCCATAATTGATAGGGCGGTTCAGCTAGAGTATTTTGAGATGGAGAAAATTCATGATCCCCGGATAAGGGAACTCATGGGGAAAATAACGATTTATCCAGACCCCGAATTGGATACATTCAAACCCGATATGCCGGCTGTCGTTGAGATTACGGACAAGAAAGGAAGGCACTTCGAATTGAAGTCCTTATATCCGAAGGGCTCTGTTAAAAATCCCATGACGGATGAGGAAATAAAAGAGAAGTTTATCCTGTTGGCATCCAACACTGTCAGTAAAACCAAGGCAAACAAAATAGTCAGCACCATAGATACGCTGGAAACAACACGGTCCATCCGTTCGCTTGCCGAACTGTTTTAGCCATACGGGCACATTGTTGTGCTGAAGCATGAAACCCGCGGGCATCCCCTCATCACTTCCCCCCCCCTTGTCCTTGGATCCCGCGGGTTTTTTTACTCGAGGTATCGGATTTTCAGCATTATCAACGGGGTTGGTGTAAGAGAATGTTCGCAATTTCGAGTAACAAAATCACTTCTCATTAAAACGTTGATCACACCTTGACCACCCTCCCCCCTCAACGAAAAAAGGGTCAGCAATTGCCTGCTGACCCTTTCATATATTCATGGTGCCGAAGCCGGGACTTGAACCCGGACGGGCGTGGCCCACTACCCCCTCAAGATAGCGTGTCTACCAAATTCCACCACTTCGGCAAGAGCGTGACTACGTTATTTCCTTCTTCCATCAATGTCAATAAAAAATTGCCCTCGTCCCGGTGTTTGCGGGCATTTCCTACTCAGCAGCCGGCGGTGCTTCCGGTGCCGATGACTGCTCGGCGGGGAGCGCCGGTGGGACCGTCTGTCCCGCTGGGAGCGTTTCTTCAACACCCGACGCGGGAGGTACTTCCACGACGGACGGTGCCTTGTGGGTGGCGAAATAAGCCAGCCACAGGGAGGTGAGCATGAACACGATGGCGAAAACGGTGGTCATTTTCCCCAGAAACGTGCCCGGCCCGCTGCTCCCGAAGATGGTCTGGCTCGACCCGCCGAAGGCCGCACCCATGTCGGCTCCCTTTCCGGTCTGGAGAAGGACGACGAGGATAAGAATGATGCAGATCACGACATGTAAGATGGTAACCAGGATATGCAAGGTTGATTTGTCTCCTTGTACTGTTATTGTCTGTCGTACCGCACGATGGAGCCGAAAACCGCCGCATCGAGGCTCGCCCCGCCTACCAGGGCGCCGTTGATGTCGGCTTCGGCCATGAGCGAAGCGATATTGTCCGCCTTGACGCTTCCGCCGTAGAGGATCGCGATGGCCGCCGCGCTCTCACCGCCGTACGCATCGCCGAGCAGTTTTCTAATAAAAGCATGTACTTCCTGCGCCTGCCCGGCCGTTGCCGTCTTGCCCGTTCCTATCGCCCACACGGGTTCATAGGCAAAAGTGAACCGTCTTATATCACTTGCCGACATATTATTCAACGCTTCTTTTACCTGCTCTTCGATGACGCTAAATGTTCGTTCTTCCTCACGTTCTTCAAGGGTTTCCCCGATACAGAGGATCGGCAGCAGGTTATGGTCGAGCACGGACCGCAGCTTTCTGTTCACCGTTTCGTTCGTTTCCCCGAAGAGGGTCCTCCGCTCCGAGTGGCCCACGATGACATACCGGCAGCCTGCGTCGGCGAGCATGGCGGCCGATATCTCACCGGTGAAGGCGCCCTTTTCTTCCCAGTGGACGTTCTGCGCCCCGAGATGGATGGGGGAGTCCTTCAGAACGGCCGCGACGGCCGACAGTGCCGTGTAGGGCGGCGCGAGCACGATATCCCGGTCCGCCGTTTCCGGAAATTCGGCCTTCAGCGCCCGGGCGAAATCGACCGCTTCGGGAATGGTTTTATGCATCTTCCAGTTGGCGGCGATCATGGGGTGTACCATGTCATTTCTCCTCTTTGCTTCCCAGGTAGACGGCGAGATCCACCATGCGGCAGGCATAGCCACTCTCGTTGTCGTACCAGGAGAAGACCTTGACGAAATTGCCGTCGATGACCTTCGTCAGGGGGGCGTCCACGATGGAGGAATGGGGATCGCTCGTGAAATCCACGGAGACCAGTTCTTCCTCGCAGTAGGCCATGATCCCCCGCAGCGGTCCTTCCGCGGCGGCTTTCAGGGCGCCGTTGACGTCTTTCTCGGTGACCGGTTTTCCCACTTCAACGGCCAGGTCGACGAGCGACACGTTGGGGGTGGGGACCCGGAGGGCTATGCCGTCGAGTTTTCCCTTCAGCGCGGGGATGACCTCGGTGACGGCCTTCGCCGCGCCCGTCGATGTGGGGACGATGGACATGGCCGCCGCCCGG
This sequence comes from Deltaproteobacteria bacterium, assembly GCA_016933965.1. NCBI lineage: Bacteria > Pseudomonadati > Myxococcota > Myxococcia > Deltaproteobacteria bacterium. The sequence goes on from JAFGTS010000006.1 coordinate 112,503, forward strand.
GCACGCCTGAGGTCCTTGTGCGAGCCGTCGAGAAGGCGCTGGTCCATGGTGTAGGAGTGGACCGTCGTCATGAGCCCCTTGACGATGGAAAAGTTGTCATGCAGGACCTTCACCACCGGCGCCAGGCAGTTCGTGGTGCAGGAGGCGTTCGAGATGATGTGGTGTTTCGCCGGGTCGTAGGTGTCCTCGTTCACGCCCATGACAAAGGTGCCGTCCACGCCCTTGCCGGGCGCGGCGATAATGACCTTCTTCGCCCCTGCTTCGAGGTGCCCCACGCACTGGTCCCGCTTCCTGAACTTGCCCGTCGACTCCATGACGATGTCCACACCCAGGTCTTTCCAGGGAAGGGCCGAGAGATCGCCGGTCTCATTGGTGATCCGGATCCTTTTGCCGTCCACGATGAGGGCCGTCCCGTCGGTGGAGGCCGTAACGGGGAGTTTCCCGTGGACGGAGTCGTATTTCAGGAGGTGGAGAAGCGTTTCCGCCGCCGCTCGTGTGTTGACGGCCACGATCTCGATATCGCCCCTGCCGAGAGCGGCCCGGATGATATACCGGCCCACTCGCCCGAATCCGTTGATCGCTGCACGAACAGTCATCATAAACCTCCAGGATCAGAACATTAACATTGGTGAGATACCGAGCCGTGCCGGTATTTCCCCATATGGGCGTTGGATAGTATTATCACGGGTATTAGTCAACCGGTTTTTTGCATTTCTTCCATACAGAGGATCACCCCGATGGGTGACGGCCGAGAGATAACGGAAGGGACCCGCGTGCAAAGGCCCCGTTGCAAATCCTGTCTTGACAGAAACGGGAAACATTTATACAGTCACAAAATTATCAAGGGGGACCGGCGGTTATGACAGCATTTCGGGGCAAAGAATGGATCGCCTGCTTCTGTGCCTGTCTGGCCCTCTTTGTGTTTTCCGGGAAGGGGGAATGTGCCGATATGAATGAAAATATCCGTAAACCCGTTCTCGCCGGCGCCTGGTATCCGGGCACCGCGACCGCTCTGCGGTCCGACATAGTATCCTTTCTGGAAAACGTTCCTCCCGTCGTTCTGCCGGGAAAGGTCATCGCGCTGATCTCCCCGCACGCGGGGATCGTTTACTCGGGCCAGGTGGCGGCCTATGGGTTCGAGGCTGTCGAAAGAAATGACTACGATGCCGTCATCGTCGTCGGGATCAGTCACCGGGCCCGTTTCAACGGCGCGGCCCTTTACGACGGTGGGGGTTATGAAACGCCGCTTGGCGTGGCGAAGATCGACCGGGGCCTGGCGGAACAGATCATCGATCACGGCGGCAACCGGCTCTTTTTCAGTCAAAAGGATCCGGCGCCTGAAAACTCCATAGAGATACAGGTCCCCTTTCTGCAGGTGGCCCTTGAGGGGCTTCCCTTCGTTCCCGTCATGATGGGGAGCCAGGACATGAGTACCTGCCGGATGCTGGCCGACGCCATACTCGCGGCGACGGCAGGCAGGCGGGTGCTGCTGGTCGCCAGTACCGATCTGTCCCATTACCACGGTTACGACGCGGCCATGAAGCTCGACTCCCTGGCCCTGGAAAATATTGAGACCATGGACATCGAGGGCTTTACCCGCTGCGTCTCCACCGGCAGCTGCGAGGCCTGCGGGGCCGGCCCCGTCATCGTGGCCATGATGGTAGCGGAAAAGCTGGGTGCCCGGGCCAGGATCCTGCACTACGCCAACTCCGGTGATGTGACGGGAGACAAAAGCGGTGTCGTCGGCTACGGCTCCGTCGCCTTTTACCTGCCCGATGCGGGAGAAAAAGAGGATGAGCCGGAACGCGGTGTCGGCGTCGATATGGGACTGAGCGAGACCGACAAGGACCTGCTCCTTGACCTGGCGCGCAAAAGTATCGAAACAAAGTTCACCGGCGGCGATGTTCCCGCCTGCACGGTGGATTCGGAGATCCTGAAACAGAACATGGGTGCCTTCGTCACCCTCAAAAAGCACGGGCAGCTGCGGGGCTGCATCGGCTTTATCGAAGGAAGGAAACCACTGCTCGAGACGGTGAAGGAAATGGCCCGGGCGGCGGCGTTCCAGGATCCCCGGTTCCGTCCCGTTTCCCGGGAGGAACTGGATGAACTGACCATAGAGATCTCGGCGCTGACGCCGCTGCGTCAGATAAAGGACGCCAATGAAATTACCGTGGGAACGCACGGTATCTATATCGTTAAGGGATTTCGGTCCGGACTCCTTCTTCCCCAGGTAGCCACCGAACATCATTGGGACAGAATAAAATTTTTACAGGAAACCTGCCACAAGGCAGGCCTTCCATCCGATGCCTGGAAAGATAAGGAATCGAAGATATTTATCTTTTCGGCCGACATCTTCGGGGAAGAGGAATAATTCACGTTTTATTGAAAAGGGAAAAAAGTCCTTGACAAATGCGGGCAATGCATTTAGATTTTCCCATTTGTTGGCTCGGAATATATTTGCGCTTTCGTGCCGGTTGAAAAGTACGTGAATATACATGGTTTCGGTTGCTGGCGTAGCTCAATCGGTAGAGCAGCTGATTTGTAATCAGCAGGTTGCGGGTTCGAG
>JAFGTS010000007.1 GCA_016933965.1 Deltaproteobacteria bacterium
TCCTATGCCTGGACGACGGACTACACGGGCCCTGATGTAAGCATCACCGGCGGACCTGATGAGCTTACCAATCAGAACACGGCGGCCTTCACCTTCGGCAGTGAAGAAACACCCATCACCTATGCCTACAGTCTCGACGGTGAGATCTGGACGGCCACCGGCGCCACACTCGATCTTTCGGGCATTCCCGAGGGCGAGAACCAACTTTTCATGAAAGGAAGCGACAACGTCGGGAACGAAAGCAACATTGCAATTTACATCTGGTCAACTGATTACACTGCACCTGACGTGTTGTTCATGGGCACACCCGATGAATTCATCAATCAGCCCATGGCAGTTTTCTCCTTCGGTGCAGATGAAGCTCCTGTAACGTACTCTTACAGTCTCGACAACGGGGAAACATGGATTGGAACAGGCGACACCCTTAACCTTTTTGGTCTCGGTGAAGGTGTGTATGAGATCCTGCTCACGGCAACGGACGAAGCCGGGAACACATCCCCTGCCATCGCCTATGGATGGGCCGTCGATATGACAAACCCTTTCATTGACGCCCTCACGGTTACCCCTGTTGCAGGGACAATCTGGTCGAATATCACCACGTCCAGCGATGAAATAGTTACCTTTTCTTACAGCCTCGACGGCGGTGAAACATGGTACGTTACAGGAGGAACTCTCGATGTATCCGACATCCCGGCCGGACAGGTGGATCTTCTCGTATCCGCAACCGACCTCGCCGGTAACGACACTCAAAACAGTTATTCCTTTTATCTGAACCGGTATTTTCTCTCCGGCCTTGCTTCAGGAACAGGAAGTGACCTTGAAGGCTCAGCGACCGGTGATGTATCCGTTGTTCTGGATGATAACTGGGGTAGCTGGCTCATTGATATGAACGGAACTTATACGGGCACACACACCCTCGCCTGGAACCTTCTCTCGGGCGGTGATGTGTTGGATGAAAATGAACTTTCGGTCGGATACTGGTTGAGCAGTGCAAATGGCACCTATGACGGCACCGACATGTCCGGATTTTCTTCTCTGACATACCTGACGAGAACGACGATCAGCAGAGGCAATACCGGAACGGTGACCGGTTCATACGATGCAGGAAGCTCCACCTGGGATATCCAGGACAGCGGCATCGACGAGCTTTCTGAAATATCCCTGTCCTTTTCAAGCGATATCGGGGCCTCTTTTTATTACGGAGAGGACAATGACGGATATCCCGGCTTTGTAAATGCCGGCGATATTGCCGGCCTCATGGGTGGTTCCGCTACTCTCTGGGATGGGACCGATATATATTCCTATCTCCTGGGCTCATACAGCCATGAGGGGAAAAGTGCCTGGTATGGAAGCGAGATCTACAGTAGCAACGCTTCAAATGAGAGCTATACCACCTATGACGGCGGCGCCTATTGCGGACTGATGGGCGGCGTGGAGGAAAACGACCTCCTTCGGGGCGGTTTTCTGGGCATTTACATCGCCCCTGACGGTGAAGCGGGATATCTCCTGGGCGACCTCGAGGGGACGGGCTATCCCGATATAGACATGTTCGAAATGACCGGCACCATGAACCGTGATGCGGTCACGGCAGGTTGTGGCATAGCGGCGCAGGACCTGAGCGACAACCTTTATTATGGGCTCATCGTTCCCGTGGTCATACGCGGTGAGTTCCTCGACGGCGGGATGATCGGTGGTTACTGCGCTCAGGGGGACACCCTGTCCATTTTTGACTATTCTTCATCGGTCGCTCAGAACTGGGGTATATATGGTCTCTCTCTATATGGGACATTCTGGAATGAAACAACCGATTGGGCCATGACCATCGGCGGCGACGGCTCATTCGGTGCCTACGGCGATGGAACAGGCAATTACGGGTATTTCATGCTGGATGTCTGGCAGAATGAAGAGGGAGAAGGCGTTGATGGCCGTTTCCTGACGTACACCACGCTGGGAACCATGGGCGGCGACGGGTTCCTCTCGTCAAATTCCCTTGAGAGTTCCTGGGAAGGCGTTTTCCTGGGCGCATGGAACAGCGAGCCCCTTTCCTTCAGCGGTGACATATACGAATTGAACGGCTGGGACGAAGGACCGGCCTTTCAACTGTACACCGATACGGGAGAAGTATTTGATTTTACCGGGGGGTATGTTGAGGGCTTAATGGGAGGGCTTGAATCAACGTGGTATCCGGATCCCTTTGCCGTCGTGTATCAGGGAGAATATGACGCCATGGGATACGCTCCCGGCACACCCTATATCTGGAACAGCGTTGTGTACTCATACAACTGGCTTGACGATACATATACCACGTATGACGGCGGGGCATACCGGGGGTTTGCCGGAGGCGTCTGGTCGGATTCGGACATTACCGGCCGGACCATCATGCTGTCCGTTTTTCCTGACGGCTCGGTGGGTTACCTAACGGGAGACCTTGCCGGCCGGTATTATCAGGACCTGTATTCCAATGACATCGGGATATACGAAGCTGATGGCACCTGGACATCAACCGTCATTTCCTCTCCTGGATTGCTCGATCCTGCAGTTTTTTATGAAAGCATCAGCACCGACGCAGACATGTATGTAGTACTGGGTGGAACGTTCAGCGGGGGAAACGGCTCACTCAACGGCTCATCCCTCCTTATCGATGGTGACATCACCTGGGCTGGCTGGACGCAGTATCTTGACGGCCTGGACTGGGGTATCTACAACGTCATTATCGACGGCTACGGAAGCGGGTACACCAATCCCGACGGTGATACCGACTGGACGGGAAAGCTGGGTGGTACGGCCGTGTTCGGAACTGTGTTCGATGGAGAAGGTTATGTTAGTGACCAGGGATACTGGATCGCCGGCATACCGGACGGTGGCTGGCAGGATGGCATTCTTGACGGTACCCTGTCGGGAACGTTTATAAGCGCATACCGGATGGGCAGCATTACAGGTGATATGCTTGGTTATTACGATGAATCCGGCAACTGGGCCGCCACCGGTATGGGCGTGTATGAAGGTGTCCCGCTTGCCTTCAGCGGGCAATGGGGGGAAACAGAAGGGGGAACACTGTATTACAACAATGCCGGCAACTTTACCGCCGGGGGCGATGAATTCGGACTCATTGGTTCTTTCACCCTGCCGGCGGCGGGACCCATGACCTGTTCGATCATGGGGATCTATGGGTTATATGAGGAACCGTCCCCGTCTCTGTTCAATACGGTTGTTGAAGGCTGGGATACGGCCACAGGGGGAGACGATGTGCACTGTCTCGGATATGCCGCCGGTGTCTGGAGCGGTGAGTCGATGTTCGGAAGCATTCTCGCCCTCTACGGTGACAGCGATGACATGTATGGCATCCTCGCTGACGGTTCCTTTTCGGGATCCTTCTACCCGGAAATCGGCATGTGGGACGCAACGTCAACCCTGACCCTCCTGTTCACCGAAGAGCATGCCCTCGGAAATGTGAGCGCTGTAGAAGGGACCCTTTCCATGATGAGCGGGAATTATGCCTTTTCCGGTACCTTTGATGGTGATGGATATATCCGTGCGGCCGATCTGTCCGGAACGACCCTCTTCTTTTACTCGGATGTTACCGGAAGTGCTCCCTGGGGTATCTACGATCTCAAGATCGGTTCCAGCGAAAACATCTTTTCCCGTCCTGCCGGTGCAGACTCATGGCAGGCGGTTACCGGCGGTTCTGGTGAGTTCGGCTATGATGGTGCCGCCTATGACTGGGGATACTGGCTTGCCTCGGTAAATGGAAGCTGGTCCGCCGATGGTGTCCTTGAAGGATATCTGGGAAACGATCCAACGGAATTGCCAGATGATCCCGACACGTGGAGTATCTTTCTCTCCTATTACCTGATGGGAACCCTCCAGGGTCCCTTTTACGGCATCAGTGACAGTGGAACCTATACCTGGATCGGCGAGAGCGTGGGTGCCTGGGAGTGTGACGAACTTGCATACTTCGCCTTTACCGATAACGCACCAGGGACTTATGAACTCTATGGTGCTCCCCCTGAACAGCCTTTTGGCTGGCTCGACGATGTTCCACCGGGATTCGTCGGCGGCCTCGCTTCTCCCTGGTATGGACCTGCCGACATCGTTGTGATAGGTGATTACAGATCCGACTATGATGATCTGTATCAGTATATCTGGATCAACGACCTTTACAGCCATGATGATTCCCGCCCTCTTGACGAGGTAACCTTCGATGACGGCGCCTTTTACGGATTCATCGGAGGCGCGTGGAACGGCGGTGCCATTGATGCCGGCGTTACGGCCCTCTACCGCGCTCCCGACGGAACCATCGGGGTGCTCCTGGGCTCACTTGGTGGCGGTTTTTACCATGATCTGCGGATGTTTCAGGTAACGGGCAGCTGGGAACCCATTACCCTGGGGACCACGGTTATCCCGGCTGATCTTTTCTATGAATCGGTTCAGGAATCGAGGTTCGCTCCCTGCGGTATTTACGGCACCTTTACCAGCGGCGGCTCGATCAGTGGCGACGTCTTCAACGTCCTTGACGGATGGACGCGGTATCTCGACGATGAGGATTTCGGCATTTTCACCTGCATCCTTGACGGCTCGTGGGACAATCCCCTGGACGAACAGGTCTGGACGGGAACTCTGGGCGGGAATGCCGTTTTCGGGACCGTCTGGGACGGTTCCGAAAACGTTGACGATACGGGCTACTGGATAGCTGCTATCTCTGACGGAACCTGGCAGGATGGTTCTCTGACCGGAACCGTCTCACCGGGCATCTTCCTGAGCGAATACAGAATGGGAACCATCTCGGGGGAATTGACGGGCTATTATTATGATGAAGCCGACTGGGCGGGGATAGGCCTGGGGATGTATGAAGGGGAACGGCTCCTCCTGAGCGGCACGGTATCGGGGAACCTGTACCGTAACGACAGCGGCACCGTTCTGTATGCCGGAGACGTTTCAGGGCTCATCGGCTCCACGGGTCTCCCCTGGGATGCGATAGCTGCTCCATACCGATCAATGGGACGTTTTACTTTCGATCATGTCTATACGCACTATCTGTGGAACGGGACAGTGACCGCACAGGAAACGAGCGGCGCCGATGGTCTCGTCGCGGGGTATACCGGCGGCATTGCCGTCGCGGAAAACCTGTTCGGCAACACCATCGCCATATTCATCAATGAAGACGGCGAAGCAGGATTTCTTACCGGCGATGTCGACAACTGCGGTTACTATGATTGGTATTATGATAGTGATTCGGGGCATTCACTGTGGTATTTCGATGGTTTAATTGGAGCCGGCATCAAAAATGCCGGGATTGATGTCGCTTCCTGCGAACTCTCATCCGACGTATACGCGGAAAATCCACCCTTCATGTATGCCAACCTGGCCGGAGCGTTCCTGAATGATGGCTATGTCGGATATATTTACGGTGGGCCTGATGACGGCAGCACGACCTTTTTCCTCTATGAGGGAGAAGCACCGGGATGGGGCATCTATGACTTCAAGATGGCGACGGCCTTCGGTGGAGGATTTGACCTCAAACCGGCGGGGGATGCCGAATGGTATGCAGGCATCGGTGGAGATGGTGAATTCGACGAGAGTGGCAGTGGGTACTGGAGCGGCACCGTTCTTGGCACCTGGACCGATACGGGCGAGATCATCGGGAACCTCGACGGCGTCTTTCTTACGCAACTGTACACGGGGACCATGACCGGCACATTCTTCGGCATTTCTGATGCCGGCACCTCCGGCACCTGGATCGGGGAGAGTGTCGGCGCTTACGAAGCAACCGATTCTCTCACCTTCAGCGGTCGTTTCAATGGCGATGTCGAGGTCGGAGATGGTTTTGGAGGATACGTGGAAGGAATCATCGGCGGCACAGACCCGCTTGTGGGCGACCCGACGTGGGGAGACCCCGGAACGGCGGTTGGCTCTCTGTGTCTTGGTATCTATGACGGAGACAGCCTCTTTGGTTTTGGTGGATCTCTCAACGGATACATCGGCGGCGGGTCACTCGATAACACGGTTCTCTTCATGGGAGAATTGTGGGGTGATTACGACAGCGAGCTTGGCTACTGGGATCTCTCGTCGAGTGACATTCAATACATGACGGGCACGGAAATCGGCATTATAGAGCTTCCCGGGAGCGCATTCTGGATCGATGACCAAACGCGGACCTGCGGATACGATTGGGACGATATCACCTTTATCAAGTGGGATGACCTGGCGCTCGGCGGGACCTGGGGTGGCGATTCATACCCGCCTGCAAGCCTCTACTACCTCGATAACGGTTCCTTCGTACTCGGCGGCCATGAGTGGGGCCTCATCGGTGCCATTGAAGGCGAAGGCCTGATGCTTGTGGCCATGGGCAAATATGACTGTGACGAAGAACTGGCTTTCTGTGACCTTCTCTGGAACAGCAGGGTATCCGGCGGTGATTTTGATGGAAACACGTTCGAAGGATTCACCGCCGGTCTCTGGCGCTCTGGAGATACCACCATAATGGACGGTTACATGATCGCAATCACAGACGTGCCGATTGGATTTCTTGTATCCGATATCAGCGGTTATGCGGATCCGTTACTGAAAATGTGGATGATCGGGATCAGCGAGGACGTGTTCAGTTGGGTCGAATTATCGGAACCTCCTTTTATTGATGAAACGATCAACCCTGATAAGGTCGGCTCTGGCAACCTTGGTATAACCTTTTCGGGATTATCCGGATCTTTTGTGGATGAAGTGATGGAACCCACAGGGATCATCAATGGTGACCTCTGGTGGAGCGAAACGATGTTCTTCTATGATGATTCCGGAATATCACCGGGAAAGGAAACACCTTTTACCTGGGGAGTATGTGATCTGAAGTTCGGCGGTGCTTTGAATACCTATGAAGGGAAACCCTTTGTTGACGACATAGTATTTCTTGCTTACACTGGTGGAACGGGAACATTCGGGTATTCTTTGGATTCTGGTGATGACACAGGGTACTGGATCGCGTCGCTTCTGGGAAGCTGGTATGGTGACGGCACCATCAACGGTTATTTCGGCGTATGGACCGCCGGCGATGTCCCGGATTTAGTGGGATTTTACATAACGCACCGGCAGACGGGAAACATGGGCGGATGGCTCTACGGATTGCATGACACTGTGGAAGACGGCACATGGATCGGTGAAAGCGTCGGGTTTTATGGGGGACATCTTTTGAACTACGCGTCAGACGTAACGATCCCACTTACAGCGGCCTCTTACAATCCTGAACTGGAGCAGATCGAGGTCATTTCATCGGGAACGTTGAGCGGCATCCTGGGCGGTTTTATCTCAGTGGAGGATGAATTCCGGTCAACTTTTATCGGGGACTACATCCCACCGGGCCCTGGATCTATCTGGTCAGGCACATTCTATAGCCATAACTTCGTGGACGGTACGAATACCACCTATGATGGCGGCCACTTCTATGGATACATTGGTGGAAATCACCACAACGATATCCTGACAGGCGGATTGATCGGCATGTACATTGATCCGGACGGCATTGGAGCCGGCTACCGGGTTATTAATTATCTCGAAGGGCGCATCTGCCCGGCCATTGAAATGTTTGAAATAACCGGATGGGGCGCTTCTGTGAACGGCATGCAGTCAGGAGATCTCCTGCCGGGAGACCTTTCAGACCCGCTCAATCGCGATGATGATGCGCTGATCCTCAGCGGTGAAGGGGCTTTCTGGTTAAGTGGTGATGGTTATATTGACATTGGATATATATCGGCTGACACTGGTTTCTACGATGCCAAATACACCTCCGAATTCACCTCCATAAAAAACGAGAACTGGGGTATATGGTGGACGAATCTCTATGGCGGATATGATTTCGATGCAGGATATGATGAAAGCTCACCCGATTACTGGCAGCTCTCGCTTGCAGATGATACGGGAGAAATCCACCAGTGGGTGGAGATATACAGCCCCGATTGGAATGACGGGGAAAACACCTGCCAGGCTGATGTTACCGGCGCCTGGCTGGACTGGAACGATGCCGTCACAGGCGTCATGGGGGGCACTTTGAAAGGGACCTTCAATGCGGCAACGTTCACCTGGGAGGCCACCGCCCTCGGAACGTGGATGGATACGGAGAAATTCCTCGACATGGTCAGTACCAATCCCACGGAACTCGACAAATTGAAAATTCCCGCTGTAGAGATCGGACGAACCGACCTCGTGGGTTGGGGTCCCGGTGAAAATTATGTTGTATATATGGATAACGTCATCTTCTTCGGATATTCTTCGGGTGCGCCACCGAGAATATGGGCAACCAATGAGGTCTACGGAAGCTTCATTTCAGCCCCCTCTCCGGGCGACCAGGCCATAATGGATGGCACGGGATTCAGTGAGAATGTCATCCTGGAAATACAGCAGTGGGGAGACAAAGCGCTAGATCCCTGGTCCGCGGAAATATATATGCGGTATGGAGGATATCCCTCCGGGTCGGTCGGTGGATACAACGTAGATATCAATGGTGCCGCGGCTGGAACCATAACTCAGTTGCCTGTTTCCGGTGGAGATGTATTTATGCCTGGGTTATTCACGGGGAATGGAGCCGGCACATCTACGGTAGTTCCGTAAGGGGTCGAAAAGCGACAAAGTGGCAGAGCGACAGAGTGACAAAGTGTCAAACACACAGCACGAGAAAGAAATGTAGTTGCCCGATTCATCGGGCGGTTTTCTCCTCCCTTTGAAAAAGGGAGGCCGGGAGGGATTTATAAAGGAGGGAATTTCGGGGAACTCAGGCAATTTCCTTCCAATTTGTAATCCGTAATCCAATTAATCCATAATCCCGATTCAGGCACTCAGGCACGTTCTCATCCGAACAATTCCGCCAGGAGTTCCCGGTTCTCCTCGTCCGATGCCGCCCGGTTCCAGAAGATCCTGATGCGGTCATGGAGCCAGAGCGTCTGGATCGGCTGCAGGGCACCCAGCTTCTCGGCAAGAGCTTCGGCATTGACACCGACGCGCTCGCCCAGCTTTTCATATTTTTCCGTATCCTCCACATCCCAGGCGAATATGTCGGGCCAGTCCGCGAGCCTCTCGATGTCCATCTGTGTGCTCCGGAAGATGTCACAGAGAAGGGCCGCTTCCTTCAGGGAAAAACGGCCTTTCATGGTCTGTGCTGTTACGTCCATGAGCTGAAAGAACGCCTCCAGTGCGTCCCGCACGGTTGCATCCGTGTCATTACCACGCTCTCTGATCTTGCTCAAAAGGTCTGTCGGTATCGTTATTGTTACGGACTGTGTTTCCATCCTTTCCATGCCTCCTGATAAAAAAGGGGTGACGGCCTGCGCCGCCACCCCGATATATTTTTGGGGTGAGTGAAGGGACTTGAACCCTCGACCTCCGGGGCCACAACCCGGCACTCTTACCAACTGAGCTACACCCACCACATATAGTTTATGGTACGCCTGCAGGGATTCGAACCCGGGACCTACGGATTAGAAGTCCGTTGCTCTATCCAGCTGAGCTACAGGCGCACATCCTTTCATGAGACCGATATCACTAGCGCCTTTGATAAAATTTGTCAAGGAGTATGGTGAACAATTCCGTAAAAAGTTCATATGCTGTATCGCACTTCATCATTCGATATTACTGTGCTTATTTTTGTTTGTGGTTCGCCGATTTATCGGCGTTTTAAAAGCGCCCGATGAATCGGGCAACTACATTTCTTTCTCGTACCGTGTATTTAGCACTTTGTCGCTCTGCCCCTTTGTCACTCTATCACTTTGTCACTCTGTCGCTTTGCCCCTTTGTCGCTGCATTTCTTATTTCACATACCCCGCTATCCCATCATACCGGTATCCCCGGTTCTGATACCCTTCCCCCGCCGGGTCGGTAGTGAAATAGTGCCTGCCCGTATTCACGTTGTACCACCGGTAAAGTTCCTTCGTTCCCGGCAGGGGGATAGTGGCGATACTGCCGACAGGACCTTCAAGGACATAGCCTTCCAGATCCGTTTTCTCCACCTCGGTTTCATAAGAATAATAATAATCCTTCAGTTGCGGATTGAACCAGCGGAAGAACTCCGTCGTTCCCGGAGAACCTTTCTGAAAGAGTCGGAATGATACGGGTTGTTCAGCTCCTTCAGTTCGTGTCGACAGCAGCACGGAGCCTGCTGTTTGGTACGAATATATATCTATCATATCAGAGGGGTTACCCTCCATAATATCAAGTGCTACTTGAACTATCTCGCTGGTTTCATCGGTGTAAAAAATGATGTTTTCCGCATACTGTCCGGCCGGCAGTCCCCCGGTATCGACGGTCACGTTCACATAATCGGTCTCGTTCGTGGTTGTTCCACGGTCGGGAAAGATCTGAAGCCATTGCCCCCTTCCCCGTTTTATCTCTCCGCCGTAAACGGTCACACCCTCGATTTCAGCCACGCCCTTACGAACCGTCAGGGTAAGTATATGCAACCCCGCATCAAGCTCCTCGTCGATGGGAACGACGATCCTCTCTCTTTTAAAAGAGGCGCAGTCTATTTCTTGCCGGGCCTCACCATCCATAAAGATGTTCACGATCCCCCCGTTGCTGTCCTTCCAGAGATAGAGGGCGACCCCCGTTCCGCTGAAGGTGAAACGGAGGGTGTCACGGTTCGCGGTGCTTAACGGATATCCATCGTGTTGTCCCCACTCCCCGGACAAAAAGAGCTTTCCCTTGATATGCTCCGGCACGATGTAGGAAGTGGTGCCTGGATCCGTTTCATTCAGAAACGAATAGTACCGGCCCCGGGTGAGCGGAAAATTCCGAAAGCTCGTTCGGTTTTTCTGTGCGATCGTATTCCATGCAAGAACGTTTTTCCCTCTGTTCTCAATGGTCACCTTTTTCACGGACCGTGTTCCCGTCCCGAGAACACCAAAATCCAGACCATGCGGCTCCACGTACAATTCAGGTCGAGTACGTTTTCCGGTCACCTCGTAAGCAACAAAGAGAGTTCGCGCCCCGCCGTTATATTCGATGGGCAGTTCCTCACGATACCGGCCCTGCGGGAGGTCCCTGCGGTGGTATATGCGCCCCGTATCCGATTCAACGACCAACTGGACGGGATAGGTTTTCCGAAGAAGAGGCGCATCTGAACCATCATCGATCAGTGACCGCGCATAAATATTTAAATATCGCCGATGACGGGTAACGGCACCGTTCAAGGACCGCCTTTCCTCCCCTTCCGGCACGTCTTTGAAGCCGGCAGACCACTCGAGCGTTCCGGTCCCCACGTTGCTGAGCAGGAAAACCCCCCGGCCGCTTTCACCGGGGCCGATCTTTCCAAGGCCCACTTCGTGAGGCGTCACCTTCAAAACAGGACTTAATGGTACGTCCTGGATATCTATGTGAACTTCGTTGCTGCGGGACCCCCCGATCATTCTCGACACCGCGGCGTGTCCTTCCTCCTTTGCGGCAAAACGTGCCCTGCCCGCGGTGAAAGAACCTTTTGCAGCATCCGATACCAGCCAGTTTCCGTCACGAGAAGTCGAAAGATCGCTTCTGCGCCCGTCCGACCAGATGCCGGTGACCCTGAAGTCCATCGTATCGCCCTTGTTCATGAAAACATTTACGGGGCTCAGAAGGATTTCCTTGAGTGTCACCACCTCCATGGATATATCGACCGCCTCATCTCCGCCGTTTGACTCTATATACAATCGTTCATGATAGGTACCCGCGGGGAGTCCCGTCGTATCAATGAAGACAGGCACCCGTGCAGGGCCTTTCCCCGCAAGAACCTGCAGACCTGCCTCATCCCCCCCGGGTCCTCCCTCCTGCAAGCCCCAGCCGCTCTCGGGTTCCACTGTTGCCCTGACGGGCGCTCCCGGTTTGGCAAATCGTATCCAGCCGCCGGAAGCGGTGACTTTCCATTCAAGCTCCCCGTCTTTGCTGTTTCTGATACTGATGAATTCGTCCCGAAGCATGCCCGATGGAACCCGCCCGACGGAAATCTCAGTGGACGGCACGGCCAGGACCGGCCCCTCCGTCGCATCGACCCGTATAATGACAACGGGACTGCGCACCTGTGACTTTTCTGCAATAATAAAGGTGTCGCCCTCGGTCCGTGCGCTCAGAAGCCCGCCTCTTTCAAAGGCGGCGATGCGGGTGTTTCCCGATCTCCATGAGACCTGATCCGAAAGGTCACGAACCGAACCATCGGCATATACTCCCCGGGCCTGGAACCGCTTTTTCCCGCCGGCGGGAATCGCTTCCGTCCCCCCGGTGATGATCAGTTCTTCAAGGATCGGCGGCGGGGCCGATCGCCACGCGAGAAGGGTAAAGGACACCGGCACGGTCTGGATGCCTGCCGAAGATGCGATGATAAGCCGTGTATCATATCGGCCGGGTTTCAGGTCAAGGGGATCCAGGGTAAGGATGATCGACACCGGCTCGGCACCGAGAATGCCGGAGCCGGGACTGATATCAAGACCGTTTCCATTGCCTTCGGTGATCCACCAGCGGAGAGGGTCCACACCGTGACTTCGGGTCAGCAGGAGCGTGCGGCTCTTTAATTCTCTCCCTCTGACGATGCCGAAGTCCACGGTTTCAGGTTCTACCAGCAGATCCGTCGATCGAGCGTGGATCGAGGAGGACGTGATGAGCACCATGCCGCACACCATGACAAGAACGATACCGCATATCAATGCTCGAGAACCCATGATCCACCTTTTCTGAGGACTTCCCGGACCTGGCCGGCCCGATGACCGCTGTTTTCTGCTCACGCGGCAACGCTATTATATGTACACCGGGTTGTCAAGATGAGGGATTCGGAAATCGTTATTCGTTATTCGTTATTCGGAAATCAGGAATCGGGATTATGGATTAATCGGATTAATGGATTAACGGATTAGTGGATTAGTGGATTAACGGATTATGGTGTTCCGGCGAGATTGCCGCGCCGCTTCTCGGCTCCATGACACACTCAGGTTGTCATTCCCGCGCAGGCGGGAATCCGGCTTTTATCACGTACATACAGACCCCCTGGATTCCGGATATCCGCTAACGCGGATTCCGGAATGACAAAGGGGCATGGTGAAAACGGATTATGGATTAAGCGGATTACGGATTACAAATTGGAAGAAAATTGCCTGAGTTTTCGAATTTCCCTCTTTTATAAATCCATCCCTGCCTCCCTTTTTCAAAAAGGAGGTGAAAAGCGCCCGATGAATCGGGCAACTACATTTCTTTCTCGTACCCTGTATTTACCCCTTTGTCGCCCTGTCGCTTTACTCCTTTGTCACTTTATCAAACGATTCACGTTTCCCGAATCCCGATTCACGTTTCCCCAATACCGAAAAATACTTGACAAGGAGCTCCATGAAATATATTTCTATGCCCCTGTTTCACCCCCGGAAATAATCTTTACGTGAACACGTAATGGAACGGGATGAATTGAAATACTGGCTTGCCTTGGGACGTATGCACGGCATGGGTCCGAGTACAGTCAACCGGCTCATCGACACATTCGGCACCGCGCGGAGTGTCTTCAATATCCCGGTTGCCGAGCTTATTGAAAGGGCCGGTCTGACCCGTCAGACGGCTTCACTGATAGGAAGATTCAACGACTGGTCCGCCGTTGAGAGGGAACTGGATGATTGCGAGGGGCGGGGAGTTTCCATCATTACGGCGAACAGTCCCGCATATCCGAAGCTGCTTCGCCATATTCATGATTATCCCCCGCTTTTGTATGTCAAGGGAACGCTTCATCCCGGCGAGGTAACCATCGCCGTTATCGGTTCCCGAAAGGCAAGCACTTACGGTAGATTCATGACCGAGCGGCTCTGCCGTGAGTTGTGCCTACAGAATGTCACCATCGTGAGCGGGCTTGCACGCGGCATAGATTCGGCAGCGCACCGGGCGGCGCTGACCGCGGGTGGACGGACAATCGCCGTCATGGGGTCGGGCATGGACGTCATCTATCCGCCTGAGAATAAGGAGCTCTTTCATCAGATAGCCGGGAGCGGCGCCGTCGTAACGGAGTTCCCGCAGATGACACAGCCGAAGGCCGAGCATTTTCCACGCCGGAACAGAATTATCAGTGGCATGTCCTACGGTGTCGTCGTCGTGGAAGCCGGAGAAAAAAGCGGTTCCCTGATCACGGCCCGCCTTGCTCTCGAGCAGGGCAGAGAGGTTTTCGCCGTACCGGGAATGATCGATTCACCGGGATCCAGAGGAACCCACCGGCTGCTTCGGGAGGGTGCCAAACTGGTCGAGACCGTCCATGATGTTCTTGAAGAAATAGTTTCTCAGATAGGGGAAACGGAAAAACTGCGGTTGCATGAACAGAACCATTTGACAGCCGATGAGCGGACAGACGTCCTTACGGACGGAGAATTCGAGGGCCACGAGCGACAATTACTCGAACTGCTCGGAGAAAAGTCCTGCCACATTGACGACATTGCCGCCGTTACCGGACGTCCCGTTCAGGATGTTCTGAACACGCTTCTGTCTCTCGAACTCAGAGGATGCCTGGAACAGCTTCCAGGAAAAATTTTCAGGGTACGGCGGTGACGCCCCTTGCACCAGCGGGTACCGGAAGGAGAAATACTCAGCCATGGCGGATGCACTGATCGTTGTTGAATCCCCCGCAAAGGTAAGAACCATAAAGAAATATCTCGGCGCCGATTTCGATGTGAAGGCCTCTGTGGGACACATCAAGGACCTGCCGAAAAGCAAGCTGGGCATTGATATTCAGAAAGGGTTCGAACCGACCTATACGGTCATCAAGGACAAGAAAAAAGTTATCGATGACCTGAAGAAATCGGCACGGAAGGCCCGTTCGATCTATCTCGCTCCCGACCCGGACAGAGAGGGCGAAGCCATCGCCTGGCACATAATGGAAGAAATAACCGGGCCGGGGCAGGACATATACCGCGTTCTCTTCAACGATCTCACCAAACATACGATCCTCAACGCGATCCAGAACCCGCAGAAACTGAACCTTGAACGCTACGAAGCCCAGCAGACCAGGAGGATCCTCGACCGGCTCGTGGGCTACCAGATAAGCCCGCTTCTTTGGGAAAAGGTCAAACGGGGTCTGAGCGCGGGACGTGTTCAGTCCGTCGCCGTCCGCATCATCTGCGAGAGAGAGGAAGAAATACAGAACTTTGTCACCGAGGAGTACTGGCATATCACGGCACTTCTGGAAGGAACCGAACAGCC
This sequence comes from Deltaproteobacteria bacterium, assembly GCA_016933965.1. Classification (NCBI taxonomy): domain Bacteria; kingdom Pseudomonadati; phylum Myxococcota; class Myxococcia; species Deltaproteobacteria bacterium. The sequence continues at coordinate 15,163 of JAFGTS010000007.1, forward strand.
CTCCTTCGAGGCACGCCTGGTAAAGATCGGGAAGGAAAAGGCCCGTATCGGCGACAAGCCAGCAGCTGACGGCATACTGGCCGATCTCGCGGGGCGTTCTTTCATCATTGCGGGAATTGAAAAAAAGGAAGTAAAGCGGACCCCCCCTCCCCCTTTCACGACGAGCAAGCTCCAGCAGGAAGCGTCCCGCCGCTTGCGGTTCCCGGCGAAAAAGACGATGCGCGTAGCCCAGAAACTGTATGAGGGCATAGAGATCGGCAACGAAGGGTCGGTGGGCCTGATCACGTATATGCGGACAGATTCGGTGCGGATCGCACCGGAAGCGCTTTCAGAGGCCCGTGATTTTATTCGAAAGCGCTATGGCAACGACTATCTTCCCCAGAAGGCGCGGGTCTTCAAGACCTCAAAATCGGCTCAGGACGCCCACGAGGCGATACGGCCCGCCTCTCTCATATACGCTCCCGATAATATCAAGCAGTTCCTCTCCCGCGACGAACACCGGCTCTACCAGCTGATCTGGAACCGATTCGTGGCCAGCCAGATGAACCCCGAGGTCCTCGATCAGACGACCGTTGACATCACCGCCGATCGATACCTTTTCAAGGCACAGGGCTCGGTAGTGATCTTCCCGGGATACACGGTCCTTTACGCAGAAAGCAGGGACGAGGAAAACAACAGAGAAAAAGGGTCATCTCCCGATGCTCGTGAAAAAGGCACCGTTCTTCCTGTCCTTGAAACGGGAGAAGTTCTTTCCGTCATTTCCATTGAGGGCGAACAGAATTTCACTCAGCCGCCCCCTCGGTTTTCCGAGGCCACACTGGTAAAGGAACTCGAGGAAAAAGGTCTGGGCCGCCCCAGCACGTATGCTGCCATTCTGAGCACCATTCAGGACCGGGAATACGTCAGACTCGACAAGGGACGGTTTTACCCGACGGAACTGGGAACCATCGTCAATGAACTCCTGGTGAGCAATTTTCCACGGATCCTCGATGTCGGGTTTACCGCCGCCATGGAGGATACGCTCGACCGGATCGAGGAGGGTCAGGCGACCCGTCATGAGACGCTTCAGAATTTCTACGCGGCCTTTGAGACCGAACTTGAAACGGCAAAGAAAGGAATGAGGAACCTGAAGCGTGAAGAGATACCGACGGAACATGTCTGCAATAAATGTGGCAGTCCCATGGTGATCAAGTGGGGGCGGCACGGCAGATTTCTCGCCTGCTCAAATTATCCCGCATGCCGGAACACGGCCAATATCCCATCCGTCGACAGTGAGAATGGCACTGAAAACGTTACAGTGACCGGGGATAATGAGGTCATTTGTGATAAATGCGGAAAGCCCATGGTCATCAAGGAAGGCAAATTCGGCCGTTTCTATGGATGCACCGGCTACCCCGAATGCACCAACACAAAATCGATCGATACCGGCGTTTCCTGCCCGGTGGAGGGGTGCGGCGGTGTCCTCACAGAGAAGCGGACCCGCAAAGGAAAACTTTTTTTCGGTTGTTCGAACTACCCGAATTGCACGTACGCCACATGGAACAAACCAATCCCCGAAAAATGTCCCCTCTGTGATCACCCGTTCCTCGTCGAGAAAGCGGTCCGCGGCAAGGGACTTATCAAGGCCTGCCCCAACAAGGGGTGTGGGTATAAAGAGGAAAAGGGGGAGTGAGGGATTACGGATTACGGATTACGGGGTACGGGGTACGGGGTACGGGGTACGGATTACGGGGTATGGAGTAAGGATTACGGGGTATGGAGTACGGAGCAGATTATGTCATTCCCGCGAAGGCGGGAATCCAGGTTTTATTGTGTACATACAAATGCCCTTGGATTCCGGATATCCGCTGACGCGGATTCCGGAATGACAAAGGGGAACTTTTCACTCTGTCACTTTGTCACTCTGCCACTCTGTCGCTCTGTCACTCTGTCGCTTTGTCACTTTTTCACTCTGTCGCTCTGTCGCTTTGTCACTTTGCCACTGTTACCCATGAACACTATGTAGTTAAAGATTTTTACCAGGTTGTCGAACTTTAAAACTTGAAATGAACAAAGAATCAGTAACCATCATCGGCGCCGGTCTCGCCGGTTGCGAAGCATCCTGGCAACTTTTGCGGCGGGGTTTCTCCGTCGACTTGAAGGAAATGAAGCCAGCATGTTTTTCGCCCGCCCATACATCGCCGCATCTCGCGGAACTGGTGTGCAGCAATTCCCTTCGTTCCGCAGACATCGGCAGCGCCGTCGGGCTTCTGAAGCAGGAAATGCGCGAGCTTCATTCCCTGATCATGATGGCGGCCGACGCGACGGCCGTTCCCGCGGGCAAGGCGCTCGCCGTTGACCGAAAGCTCTTTTCCCGCTTTATTGAAGACCGTCTGTTCTCACAACCGGGCTTCTCCATCATTCGGGGAGAGTGCCGTGAAATTCCCCGTGACGGCTCGGTCGTCATTGTCGCGGCGGGTCCTCTCGCGTCGGATGCGCTGGCACATGCCATTTCCGAAATGACCGGCGCCGATTCGCTCTATTTCTACGATGCCATATCGCCCATTGTCCTGGCGGAGTCGGTCGATCGGAACATCGCTTTCCAGGCTTCGCGCTACGATGAGGAGCAGCCGGGGGATTACCTGAACTGCCCCCTCTCGACAACCGATTATGAACGTTTTCTGAGCTCCCTGCTCAAAGGTCGCGAAGTCCCCCTGCGGGACTTCGAGGACCGCAGGTGCTTCGAGGGGTGTCTTCCCATTGAAGTAATGGCGCGGCGGGGTCCGGAGACACTGCGATTCGGCCCGATGAAACCGGTGGGGCTGAACGATCCACGGACGGGACGCAGGCCCCATGCCGTCTTACAGCTTCGCCGTGAAAACCGGGAGGGGACCCTCTTTAACATGGTGGGTTTCCAGACAAAACTGGCATGGCCGGAACAGAAGCGAATCTTCAGGATGATCCCCGGACTCGAGAAGGCCGAGTTCATGCGCTTCGGCAGCATTCACCGTAATACCTTTATCGACTCACCCCGTCTTCTGACCGACAATTTCATGCTGGCGAACGGGCCGGGCCTCTTTTTCGCCGGGCAGATCACCGGGGTGGAGGGGTATGTGGAATCCGCCGCGTCGGGCCTGCTGGTCGGGATCAGCGCCGGCCGGTACCTTTCAGGTGTTCCCTGGCATTCAGCGCCGCCGGAAACATCGCTGGGATCGTTGATCCGTCATATTAAAGGAGAAGCGGGCGGGAATTTTCAGCCCATGAACATTAACTTCGGTCTCTTCCCTCCCCTCGAAAAAAAAGTACCCCGGAACAGGAGAGGAGCGGCCTACGCTGACCGTGCTCTTCAAGCACTTCACGAGTGGATGGAAAAGTATTCCGTTATCCCTGAACCCTGATCCCCGACCCACGATCTCCAACGGAGCCGTCATCTATTGCGTGAGTGAATAATTCTCAGACCTTCAAGGGTGAGCGCCTCATCGATTATGTCAATGGACTTCGCTTCCGACGCGATAACGCTGATCAGACCGCCGGTGGCAACGACGGTTGTTTCATGACCGATCTCGTCCTTCATTCGCTGGACGATCCCGTCGACAAGGCCTGCATAACCGTAGATGATACCTGCCTGCATGCTGCTGACGGTATCCTTCGCAATAACCGTTCTGGGTTTGCCGAATTCGACACGGGGCAGTTTCGACGCTCTCTTGAAGAGTGCTTCCGTCGATATGATAATACCCGGTGTGATACAGCCCCCCATGTACTCACCTTTGGCCGTGACATAATCGAAGGTCGTCGCCGTTCCGAAGTCCACGACTATAAGGTCCCCGGCATATTTCTCGTGGGCTGCCACGGCGTTCACGATCCGGTCGGCTCCGACCTCCTTCGGGTTGTCGTAATAAATGGGCATGCCCGTTTTGATCCCGGGCCCCACGATCAGCGGCTTGAGATGAAAGTACTTCTGACAGAGAGGTTCCAGGATATTGAGCATGGGCGGCACCACGCAGGATATGATAATGTCGCTGACCGATTTCGTCTGGATCTTGCCCGTCCGGTAGAGGTTGAGGATGAGCATTCCATATTCATCGACCGTATGGTCGGCGACCGTCCTCACACGCCAGCTGTTCAGCAGTTTTTCGCCGTCGTACAGACCGACAACCGTATTTGTGTTACCCACATCGACAACAAGTAACATGACGTCCCCGTATAATCTTGAATTTTTGCTTATATCCGAAAAAGTTGCTGTCTGTTTTTCAGGTTTCGACCCCTTGACCCCTTGAACCCTCTTCTTAAGTGAAAGTGCCACGCAGCATAGGGACTTTTCGGGAAGTTGTCAATAGCATGTTTCCTCTTCTATCACAGTAACATCGCCGGCGAGGACCTGCGTTGTTCCCTGTTGTTCTTCTTTCAACAGAAGCGCCCCCGTTTCGTCGATCCCCAGGAAGGTGCCCGTCCTAACCGTTCCCCTGTCGTTCACTTCGATCGTCTTCCCCGTTACGGAGGCATAGTTCATCCAGGCCTCACGGATCGGAGGAAACCCGTCCGCGTTGAGTTTCTCATACCATTCTTCAAACGATTCAAGGAGCGCGGCGGTGAACTCGGAACGCGAAATATCACAGCGGCATTCTTCCTTCAGGGATGTTGAGCGATAGCGATACCCTTCGTCAAAGGTGTCCTTGGTCATGTTTATGTTCACCCCGATGCCGACCACAGCGAAATCGATGCCGCTGGTCGTCATCTTGATCTCCGTCAAGATACCGCAGAGTTTCTTCCCGTGCGCCATCACGTCATTGGGCCACTTGATCGAGACACTATCCGGGCAGTAACGGGAAACCGTCTGCGCAACGGCGACACCCGTCATGAGCGTGATCCATGAAGCATCGGCAGGTTTTATCCGGGGCCGAAGGATCACCGACAGATAGAGATTGACCCCCGGCGGCGATTGCCATGTCCGGCCGAGCCTTCCCCGTCCCTCGATCTGGCGGTCCGCGATGACCACTTCACCTTCACCGGCACCCTGTAACGCCAGGGTCATGGCATGACCGTTCGTCGACGGCAATTCATCATAAAAATGAATCTCTTTCCCCATGAGGGGCTTTTCCTGCTGTGTTGTTTTCATTTCTTTCTTCTGTGTTCGAGGCCTGAGTGGGGCGCGGGGCAGAGCAAGGAATATCAGGAGGTTCCGAAAAGCAGGGATATATCCGCCGCCGGAGCGGAATGGGTAATGGAACCGACCGAAATGAAGTCAACACCGCACTCGGCGATCTCCCTCACATTTGTGAGGGTCACATTTCCGGAAGCCTCAACTTTGGCCATGCCGCCGATGAGTCTCACCGCTTCCTTCATTTCAGGCACGCTCATATTATCAAGCATGATGACATCGACGCCCCCCGCGGCAAGGACCTCCCGAACCTCGGTGAGGTTCTTAACTTCCACTTCCACCGGGAGTTTTCGTATATTTCCTTTCGTCACTTTCCGAATGGCGGCGCTCACCCCGCCCGCGGCGCTGATATGATTATCCTTTATCATTATTGCATCGTACAGACCGAACCGATGATTGGAAGCGCCACCGATACTGACGGCGTACTTTTCGAGTTTACGAAGGGTGGGTGTTGTTTTCCGGGTATCGAGGATGACCGCTTTCGTGTGCCGGGTCTGCTCGACGTAACGGCGTGCCGCTGTGGCAATGCCGCTCATGCGCTGCAGGAAGTTCAGCGCCGTTCGCTCGGCAGTGAGCATGCTCTTCAACGAACCGTCGATCTCAGCGAGAACGGTCCCCTGTGCGGCCGTCATGCCGTCACGAACGACCGTGAGGACCTGTGTCGTTTCGTCCAGTGACAGGAATACTTCGCGAAACACGTCCATTCCGGCGATCACAATGCCGTCGCCTTTCGCGACCGCCCGTGCCGTCCCCTTCTCTCTGCCGCTGAGAATGAGCGATGAGGTCTCATCCCCTGTCCCGATATCCTCCGCAAGGGCCTCCCGGATCAGTTCCCTGATTTTTTCGCTGTTCATCACCCGATCACGCCTCGATCTCCCTGAGACGCCGTATCGATGTTTCCAGGATATCGCTTTTGCGTTTCAGCTCTTCAAACTTATCCTGCTCTTTTTCTATGATCTCCGGAAGGGCCTTTTCCATGAAATCCGCATTCCCGAGTTTTCTCGACACCACGGCGATCTCTTTGGCCAGCTTTTCCTGTTTCTTTTCCTGTCGGGCCAATTCCACCGCCACATCCACCAGGCCTTCAAGAAACACGAATATCCTGATACTCCCCACGACATCGACGGCGACCCCGTGCAGTTCCCCGGCACGGTCCTGTATGGTCAATTTTGATAGATTCGCCAGGTCCGTGATATAGTCCGCACCGTTATCAATGACCGCTCTCAGTTCCTCGTCGGAAACAACTACAAGGGCGTTCAGCTTTTTTGACGGCGGAATGTTGACCACTCCCCGAATATTCCTGATACTGGTGATAATATCCCTGATGATATTGAACCGGTACTCGGCCTCTTTGTCTTTCAGATCATCGTTCTCTGCGGGGAAGCCGCTGATCATGATCGAATCGCCCGCGGGGTCCATCCGTTTCCATATCTCCTCGGTCACAAAGGGCATGAAGGGATGGAGAAGAAGGAGGGAATCCTTCAGGACCAGCCTCAGCGTCGCCTGGGCCGCCCGGCGCCTGCTTCCGTTCTCGACACTGTAAAGTACCGGTTTTATCATCTCCACGTACCAGTCGCAGAATTCATGCCAGAAAAACTGGTAGATGACGTTAGCCGCGTCATTGAACCGATACTCCTCAAGATAGCGCGTCACTTCCCTGATCGTCTCGTTCAGACGGTCTTTTATCCAACGGTCACCAAGTGAGAGGTCCCCGTCGGCACCCGTGTTCTCCGCTGGCGGGAAATCCGCGAGGTTCATCAGGGAGAACCGGGCCGTGTTCCATATCTTGTTCACAAAGTGGCGGTAGCCCTCGATTCGCCCTTCGGACATTTTAACGTCCCTTCCCTGGGCGGCAAAGGCGGCCATGGTAAAGCGAAAGGCATCGGCACCGTAGCGCTCGATCATCTCGAGGGGGTCGATGCTGTTCCCCTTCGATTTGCTCATCTTTTCGCCCCGTTCGTCACGGACCAGGGCGTGGAGATAGACATCGTGAAACGGTACGTCCCCCATGAAGTGCAGCCCCATCATCATCATGCGGGCGACCCAGAAGAAAATGATATCGAAACCCGTCACGAGCAGCGAAGTGGGATAAAAGGTCTTCAGCGCCTCTGTGTTCTCCGGCCACCCGAGGGTGGAAAAAGGCCAGAGGGCGGAACTGAACCAGGTGTCGAGCACATCTTCTTCCTGCCTGAGCGATGTTCCGCCGCAGTCCGGACACGCCTCCGGTTCATCCACCTGAACGATTATCCGTCCGCAGTCACCGCAGTACCAGACGGGAATCCGGTGCCCCCACCAGATCTGCCGGGATATGCACCAGTCACGGATATTCTCAAGCCACTCGAAGTAGGTACCTTCCCATGTCTTTGGAATTATCCGCGTCTTTCCTTTTATGACGGCGGCGCTCGCCTCTTTTGCCAGGGGCTTGACCCTGACGAACCACTGCTTTGATACGGCCGGTTCAACGATCGTCTTGCAGCGGTAACATCTTCCGACATTATGCGTATAGGGTTCTTCCTTTATGAAGTAGCCCTGCTTTTTCAGGTCTTCCACTACGTTGTTGCGACAGGTGTAACAATCCTGTCCCTCATATATGCCGCCGTTCTCGTTGATAATCGCATTGCCGTCCATGATGATCACGATCTCGAGCCCGTGCCGTTCCGCCATGGCGAAGTCGTTCGGATCGCAGGCGGGAGTGATCTTGACGGCACCTGTTCCAAATTCTTTTGAAACATAATCATCGGCGATGATCGGTATTTCCTTGTTGACCAGGGGAAGGATGACCGTTTTCCCGACAAGGCCCCGATACCGGTCGTCATCGGGATTAACGGCGACCGCTGTGTCTCCCAGCATCGTCTCCGGTCTTGTTGTGGCTACCACCACTTCCCCGGAACCGTCGGCAAAGGGGTACCTGATATGCCACAGGTGTGTGGCCTCTTCTTCATACTCCACCTCGAGGTCCGATATTGCCGTGTGACAGCGGGGGCACCAGTTGACGATATAGTCTCCCTGATAGACCAACCCCTCGTTATAGAGATCGACAAAGACCTTCCTGACGGCCCGCGAGAGCCCATCGTCCATGGTGAACCTCTCCCGCGACCAGTCACAGGAACAGCCGAGCTTCTGGAGCTGGTTCAATATGATGCCGCCGTACTTTTCCCTCCATTCCCAGACCCGCTCGATGAACTTCTCCCGGCCGAGGACAGCCCTGCTTGTACCTTCCCGTGCAAGTTCCTGTTCCACGACGTTCTGCGTGGCGATGCCGGCATGATCGGTGCCGGGCATCCAGAGGGTGTTATATCCCTGCATCCGTTTGAACCGGATTACGATATCCTGGAGGGTGTTGTTCAGCGCGTGCCCCATGTGAAGCATTCCCGTTACATTCGGAGGTGGTATGACGATACAGAAAGGCTCCCGGTCGCTCTTGTCCAACGCCCGGAAATACCCCCTATCGATCCAGTACTGATACCATTTGTCCTCTACATCCTGCGGGTTATAGGATTTGTCCAACAATTCATTTTCCATTACTGCCTACCTGCCGGTTTGATTTTATGAGATACGATCGTATTGATTTCTTTTCAGGTTCTCCGTCAATCAATACATCCTTAATTCTTCCTTCATGTTCCTCATGATCAACAGAGCATCCGGGCCGGGCACGGAAGCAAACGGCGCGAATTCACCGGATGTAAGGTCATGGGCCTTCATGATCCCCCGCGCAGTGACAACCATGACGGCGTTAAAGGAGGGATTGTCGTTTTTGACGTCCGGGAAAGGTGAAACCTCTTCACGGTATTTTGTTGACAGTGTATCATCACGCTCTGCCACGGCGAGAACATCCTGGAGCATGACGGCAAGATTTGCCCTGGAAACAAGATCGTCCGGACGGAATGTTCCATCGGAATACGGTTCCAGACCTTCGATCTCCAGGCCGAGAACCTTCTGTATCTCCTCTTCAAATGCATGGCCCGCGATATCCTTCACCGCCTGACCTTTTGCGTTTTGAAGCTTCTCTTCACCGACCGCCGGAGACCTCCAGCAATCGTAAAGTTCATCGATCCGCAACTCCCGTATCATGAGTGCCGCCATATCGGCCCGGGTGATGCTGTCCATGAGAGCTATTTTCTTCGCCGTTTCCGTTTCAGGCTGTGCCTTTACAATCTTCTGAACCAGTTTCCACTCCCTGTATGTTTCCTCGATGTATTCTTCATTCAAATCGAGGACCCGGGCAAACATGGACGCCGCATCCTGGAACTGAAGACCGGCCTTGCATGCTAGCCCCATGAAATAATGGGCTGCCGCGGATGCAGGCTCGTGGATCAGTGCCTGTTCAAATTCGCGTCGTGTACGATCAAGCCAGTCGGGGATCCCCTTCCGCATGGTGTAGAGACGCATCATTCCCACATGATAAAAGGCCTTGTCCTGCCTCTGGCGAGCCAATCGACCCGCTTCGGCCATGAATTCAAATGCCCCGGCGAAGTCACCCCTGAAGGCCTTGACCAGACCTGCCCCCGCGTGTGCCTGTGAATGTTCCTCATCCAGCATGATCGCCAACTGGAATTCCCGCGCGGCATCATCATATTTACCCTGGTTCATCAACTGAATGCCGGCGTAACAGTGGTGGTCGGGCGTATCGATCCGGCTGAGTGGATGACGTTCCGAAGGCGCACAACTCGTGAGAAAGAACAGTATCGGTATACTGATGAGCATGGCCCGGAAACAATAATAGCGGATCATCTTCCGCTCCTTATGGTACTTCTCCGGTGCGCCACAGCAGGCGTCCTCCTTCTGTAACGGGGAAACTTATATGCATCTCCGGTTCAAGTCAAGAATTTTTGGAATATCGATACCGGACCCCGATCTGCCTGCCGGCGTCATATGTGCCTTTCACAAGTCGTCAGTGCCCGCTCCTCTCTGATCCAGGCTTCCGGAGTTTCACCCGCGCATGAAATCCTGCTTCATTCCTCAGGCCCGTGACGATCGAGGAACTCACCAACAATGCGCTCCACCCGTTCCCGGTTTTCAGACCCAACCCATTGTATGTCCCGCTCCTGCCGGAACCAGGTCATCTGCCGCTTCGCGTAGTGCCGTGTGTCGCGCTTCATGAGCGCCACTGCCTCGGGGAGACCATGAACCCCCTGAATGAACGCGACGATATGACGATAACACATTGACTGCATCGGCTTCAGGTCCCCATGGTATCCTCTGCCCAGCAATCCTTCGACTTCCACCACCAGTCCCCGGGAGATCATGGTGTCGGCCCGCCTGTCTATCCTGTCATACAGTTCCGATCGGTCCGGCACGATACCGATGACAAGGCTTTTGTACCGCTCGTCCCGGAAACCGTGCTTCCTCTGCAGGTCGACGATCGATTCACCGCTGTCATTGAACACTTCAAGGGCCCGGATGAGACGCACCGTATCGTTGGGATGAATGAGCCGGGCCGCCGCGGGGTCTTTTTCCCGGAGTCGCTCAAAAAGATGGTGCGAACCGAATCGATCGGCATCTGTGCGCAGCGCTCTGCGGTATTCGCTGTCAGGCCCCGGACCGGGGAATATTCCGCCGATGAGGGCCCGCACATACAGTCCCGTTCCCCCTGCAACAAATATGTTCTTATCCCTTTCCTCTATCTGTTCCATGTGTTCTCTTGCCTCATCGACGAACCGGGCGACGTTGTACTCCTCATCGGGGTCTACCACATCGATCAGGTGATGGCGAATACCCCGTCGCTCCTCGGCGGTCGGCTTTGCCGTTCCGATATTCATATATCGATAGACCTGCATTGAATCGGCGCTGATGATCTCGCCATCGAAGGTGTGTGCCAGCGAAACGGCGCATTCCGTCTTTCCGGCGGCGGTCGGTCCCACTATGACGACCATACGGGTGTCCATGACATGTCCCCGGTTCTTCTATGCTCTCTTGAACATCCTTTCGAGCTCGGTCCGTGTGATTCTAACCAGGAGCGGTCTGCCGTGCGGACAGGTCGCGGCAAAGGATATGGAATCAAGTTCGCGGCACAGGGCTGATATCTCGGCGTCGGAAAGAACGGTGTTCGCCTTGACGGCACCTCGGCAGGCAAGGAGGATATACAGCTTTTCTCTACGGCCATCAATGTTACCCGCTGTCCCGGTTGTACTGAATTCATCGATGACATCGGTGATAAGCAGGGCGGGACTCACCTGTGAAAGGAGGGTGGGCACGGCCTTCACGGCAATGGTGTTCTCACCGTAGGGTTCCACGATGAACCCGGCTTCCTGCAGGAGCGGCATGGATTCTGAAAACCGGGAGAAAACGGCGGGATTCAGGGTGATGATCTCGGGGATCAGCAGGTGCTGGCTTTCCAACGTGGTGTCATCCCGTGAATTCTTCAGCCTTTCAAAGAGAACCCGTTCATGGGCGGCATGCTGGTCGAGCAGCACCAGTTCATCTCCTGAAGCAAAGACAAGATAGGTCCCGGCTATCTGCCCCAGGTATTGCAGAGATGAAAAGAACCCTTCCCGGCTGCCCGGTTCCTGACCAGGGCTGTCATACAGGCCTGGCGTCATCACCGGACCATGCGGGACACCGTGCCGTTGGAATACACCTTTGAAAGTCTTTTTATCCGAACCGGTGGAAATGGTATACCTTCTCAACGCCTTCAAGACATCGCCGGCATGGGGGTATCCCGCATCTTTTTCCACCCCCGGTGGAGAAACCGGCGTCTGCGCGTGCTCGTTCACGGGACCGGTCGCCAGGGCGCTTGCAACCATGTCCGAAACGAAGCCGTACAGCTCCCGGGGAGACTGAAATCGAACTTCACTCTTCGCGGGATGAACATTGATGTCGACATCCTCAGGGGGCATGTCCACATGGAGCACGACGGCGGGGTACCTTCTCGCTTCCATCACGTGTCGATAGCCGGCCATGACAGCAGTGTGCAGGAACGTGTCGCGTACCGGCCGCGAATTGACGAAAAAGAACATTTCCCTGGTGTTCGATCGGCTGAATTGCGGGTGTGACAGGTACGCCTTCAGGTGCATGGAACCCCGCGAACCCTGCACGGACAAAAATCTCTTTCTGAAATCCTTCCCGAAAATGAAGGCGGCCCGCTGAGCTGTGTCGTCTGTTTGCGGTATGCTGAGAACCTCACGTCCGTCGGCCCTCACGAGCATCCTGATACCGGAGTGAGAGAGGGCGAGTCGGGCAATGACATCGAGGCAATGGGCCTGTTCCGTCGCGTCACGTTTGAGAAACTTCAGACGGGCGGGAGTCGCCGCGAATATGCGCGTAACGGTGACCGTCGTTCCCACGGGACAGCCGACATCGGTGATCTCCCGGACTTCCGCTCCTTCGGCGACCGCCCTGACACCGGAGAGAGATCCATCGGTTCTGGTCAGTATTTCCACGTGTGAAACCGCTGCAATGCTGTTGATCGCCTCTCCCCGGAATCCGAACAGCCCGGTCCGATAGATATCGTCGAATTCATACATTTTGCTTGTTGCATGCCGCTCGAAAACGAGGGCGACATCCTGCCGGTCGATGCCTTCACCGTTGTCCGCCACACGTATTGATCTCTTACCGCCTTTCTCTATATCGACGACGAGCTCCGTCGCACCCGCGTCGATCGAGTTCTCGACGAGCTCCTTCACGATCGACGACGGTCTTTCTATGACCTCACCGGCCGCGATCTTGCTCGAAAGCTCCTCGGGCATGACTATGATCTTTCTTCTCTCCATGACCTTCCACCCGCAGCATTAAAAGATTATGGACATTTACTGAGTAGCCAATTATCACCGGCTGTTGCCCGCACATCCCTTTTGAAGCGGCCATTGAAACGTTTTGCAGGGAGCGTGATTTGAGAATCGGGAATCGTGATTCGGAAAATCAGTATCGCTTTACAGTTGCGTTGGTGTTTTTCTGTTATACGTTTTGTGATTTTCACTCTGTCACTCTGTCGCTTTGCCCCTTTGTCACTGACTGCAGGGGATGTGCAGTCACCTGCCCTTTAATATTCCATTCTATTCACATAGTCTCTCAGCGCTATCTGCCAGAAACGCATGGTCTTCCCCGTCGCCTCAATGAATTTTCTGCAGCTCAGGATCGAGTACCGGGGCCGCATGGCCTTTCGTGTCAGGTCCTTCGATTCGATCGGTATGATCCGGGCATCCGCCTGTTCTCGATATTCAAGGATCTTGAGGGCGAATTCATACCAGCTGCATGAACCTCTGTTCGTCACATGGAAGGTACCTCGAAAATCCCCTTCTATCAATTCCTGCACGGCACCGGCCAGATCAAAGGCATAGGTCGGTGAACCGAACTGGTCGGCAACGACGGTCAGCTCTCCGCCTCCTTTGGCCTTTTCGGCGACCGCCTTGACGAAATTATTCCCTCCCTTTCCAAAGAGCCACGATGTGCGTACCAGAAGAAAGTCGCCCGCCTCTTTTTTCAGATATATTTCTCCCTGGAGCTTGGACCGCCCGTAACTGTTGATAGGATTACAGATGTGGTCTTCATCGTAAGGCCTGTCGGCGGTTCCGTCGAAGACATAATCGGTGCTGAAATGAACTATCTTTATCCCTCTTTCACGGCAGAGCGCCGCCACGTGCCGGACACCCTCGGCATTGACGGCGAAACAATCATCCTCGCGGTCCTCGCAACCATCAACGTCTGTAACGGCGGCAGCGTTGATAACAACATCAGGATCGGTGCTCTCGATAGCATCACGGCAGTCATCCCGGAGGGAAATATCGAACTCATCGATATCCCTGCCCTCCATTTCATGACGCCTGCCCAGGCGCGACATGATTTCGCCGCCGAGCATCCCCTTGTGACCCAGTACCAGAATCTTCATATCCGTCCTTTCGGGCTTGATGAAAAAGATGAATTCAGTAACATGCCGTCTCGTGAAGCGTGAGGCGAGAAACGTTGTCAGTACTTGACCTCCTTCAGGCAGAGACCCTGCGGCGGCGCCGTCGGACCCGCCAGGGTGCGGTCCCGTCGCTCCAATAACGCATGAAATTCATCGATGGCCATCTTCTTCTTTCCCACGTCGACAAGGGTCCCCACGATATTTCTCACCATGTGGCGCAGAAAGCCGTCGGCTTCGATCAGAATTTCAATGCATTCCGGATCGGTACGATCGATCCGGGCGAACAGGATGTTTCTGACTCCCGTCTTTACATCGCTGCCGGCAGCCTGGAAAGATGCGAAATCATGACGTCCCTCCAGAAACCGCAAGCCCTGTTTCATGAGATCAATATCAAGCGGTTCGCGAACATGCCATGCAAGGTTCCTCAGGAGGGGGGAACGAACTTGACCGTTCATGATCCGATAGAGGTACACCTTGCTTTTCGCGTCGTAACGGGCGTGAAATGAAGGCTCCACGTCGCATACCTCCCGCACGACTATGTCTGCCGGCAGAAGGCTGTTCAGGCCCTTGAGCAGACCTGTTGTCCCAATGAGGCTTTCTGTCTGAAAGTTCGCCGTCTGACCGAGAGCATGAACCCCGGCATCGGTCCTGCCCGATCCGGTCAAACGGACCCGCTGCTGGGTGACCATGGCGATGGTCTCCTCCAGCACCTCCTGAACGCTGGTCCCGTTGGGCTGCCGCTGCCAGCCGCAATAGCGGCTGCCATCATACTCGATGATCAACTTGATGTTTCTCATCATGCAGGTTCGCTCAAATTACATGAGGGTTAACCGTTTGACGGTTAACCCTCATGAGAGATCCCGACGGAACTATGATGACGGCAGACCTTTTTCAGTTTCCCGTCTCTCGGTCATCACAATCTTCGAGGGCCTGGATCGCCGGCAAGGGCTTCCCTTCCAGAAGTTCGAGAAAGGCACCGCCCCCCGTCGATATGTATGAAATGTTGTCCGTTTCACCGGCTCGATGGATGGCAACATCAGTATCACCTCCACCGACGATTGTCAATGCATGGGAATCAGCCACGCGATGCACCATCGCATAGGTCCCCCTGCTGAAGGCATCTATTTCGAAAACTCCCAGCGGGCCGTTCCAGATGACGGTCCTGGCATTGCTGATGACCTCTGAAAAAAGTCTGATCGACGCGGGACCGATGTCGAGCCCCATCCAGTTCGGGATCATTTCCTGAACGGGGACGATCTTTGTCACCGCCGCCTTGTCGATCTTCTGGGCGATCACGCAGTCCACGGGAAGATAGAACTTTATGCCCGACTCGTTCACCGTTCTCAGTATCTTCTGAGCTATTTCAAGCTGGCTGTCGTCGACGAGAGAACTCCCCACTTCCACACCGAGAGACTTCATGAAGGTAAAGGCCATGCCCCCGCCGACAATGATTTTATCGGCGATCTTCACCAGGTTTATCAAGGCTGCCAGTTTGTCGGACACTTTGGATCCACCGATGATGGCCACCAGGGGACGGTATGGGTTTTCCATGGCGTTCTTGAAATAGTTCAATTCCCTCTTCATAAGGAACCCGGCGCAGCATGTCTCGACATACTTGCAGATCCCGACGTTGGAGGCATGACTGCGGTGAGCGTTGCCGAAGGCGTCATCCACATACACATCGGCATAGCTTGCAAGGGTTCTCGCGAAATTGTCGTCATTCTCCGTCTCCCCCTTGTGGAACCGGAGATTTTCGAGAAATACGATGGAACCCGGGTTCATATTGTTCACCAGGTAAGAGATGTCTTCACCGACACAGTCCCGTTCCAGAATGATCTCCTTGTTGAGAAAACGTGACAACCGTCGTGCCACGGGTGTCAGTCGCAGGCTTTCCACGACCTTTCCCTTCGGCCTGCCAAGGTGGGAAACGATGATGATCTTCGCATGCTCGTCAAGGGCATAATTGATGGTCGGCAGGGCCGCCCGGATCCGTCGATCGTCGGCGATAGTCAGGTTCTCATCGAGAGGAACATTGAAATCGAATCTGCACAGAAGGCGCTTTTCATTGATATCCACTTCATTTATGAATCTCATAACCATCTCCTCACTCCGGATTGCGGTCGGTATCGGACTGAAGAAGCTTCCGGTGAAACCGAAAAGAGCGATGGAATCACCGATTGCCGGGACAGTTCAGCGAAAGCCCGGACCGACTGTTCGTGCTGGATGACCGGCGCGATTGTGATATATATGAGAGAACGGATTAGGTCAAGACGGAATTCTTGTGTTGAATTTACAATAAAATCCGTGATATTTAAGCAAAAATTTTGTCTATAGCGTGAAGAAAGGGACGGGATGCATGATGACCACCGCCGACAAGATCAAGGCCTTTGAAAAGGAGCGCGACCGCCTCATGACCATGGGTGGCGACGCCATGATAGAAAAGCAGCACCGTCTTGGTAAATTGACCGCCCGGGAGAGAACGGACCTCCTTTTCGACGAGGGTTCCTTCCAGGAAGTGCAGCTCTTCGTAAAGCACCGCGCGAACCTCTTCGGATTGGCGGACAAGGAGATCAAGGGAGACGGGATCGTTACCGGCTTCGGGAAGGTCAATGGCAGGACCGTCTTTGTCGCCTCTCAGGACTTCACCAGTTCCGGCGGAAGTCTCGGTGAAATGCACGCAAAAAAGATCTGGAAGATCATGGACATGGCCATAGACGCCAGGAAACCGATCGTCTTTCTTAACGATTCGGGCGGTGTTCGAATCCAGGAAGGGGTACCCGCCCTCGATGGCGGCGGTGGCATATTCTTCAGAAAGGTGAAGGCCTCGGGCTATATCCCCCAGATCGCCGCCATAATGGGTCCCACGGCTGGCGTCGCCGTTTATTCCCCCGCTCTCACCGATTGGGTGTTCATGGTCAAGGGAAGCAGTTACATGTATATCACCGGACCGGAAGTGGTAAAGACGGTGATCGGTGAGACCGTGACCCACGAAGAGCTCGGAGGAGCCATGGTCCACGCGACGAAGAGCGGCGTCTGCCACTTCGCCACCGAAAGCGACCGGGACTGCATTGAAAAAATAAAGACCATCCTGTCCTACCTGCCTGACAGTTGCCACAGCCCGCTTCCGGCGGTGAATTGTTCGGACAGCCCCGACAGGGAGTGCCCGGAACTTGATGACATCATCCCCGACAGACCTTCGCGCACCTACGACATGAAAAAGATCATCAGGGCGATCGCCGACGGCAATGAAATGTTCGAACCCCACGAACTCTGGGCACGGAACATCATTGTCGGCTTTATCAGAATAATGGGTTCACCCGTCGGCGTTGTGGCGAACAATCCGCGCTATAACGCGGGAGTGCTCGACATCGATGCGTCCGACAAGGCATCACGCTTCATCCGGTTCTGCGATTCGTTCAATATCCCCATCATTACCTTCGCCGATGTCCCCGGGTATATGCCGGGCACCGAACAGGAATGGTCCGGTATCATCACTCACGGGGCGAAATTGCTCTATTCATATTCAGAAGCAACGATACCGAAGATCACCGTTGTCGTCAGGAAGGATTACGGCGGGGCATACATCGGCATGTGCAGCAAGAATCTGGGGGCGGATTACGTCATGGCCTGGCCGTCGGCCGAAATGGCCGTCCTCGGCGCTGAGGCCGCCTGTAGTATCATTTACCGGAGAGAGATCGCCGAAGCCGCCGATCCGGATGCACGGAGGCGGGAATTGATCGAGGAATTCGAGAAGCAGTTCTATAACCCCTATTTCGCCGCCAACATGGCAAGCATAGAAGAGATCATCGCACCCCGGGAAACACGGAAACGGATCGTCGTTCTTCTTGAAACGTTCAAGGACAAGGCGGAGAAAATGCTGCCGAAGAAACACAGCAATATTCCCCTCTGAGGAATCGTAATTCGGGATTCGTGATCCGTAATCCGTAATCCGTTAATCCCTTAATCCGTAATCCGTTAATCCGTAATCCCTTAATCCCCAGGTCTTCTCCAGCGTCACAACCGCCATGGCGGCGATCCCCTCGCCGCGACCGATGAATCCCATGCCTTCGTTCGTCTTCGCCTTCACGTTGACGGCTTTTTCCGGTATCCCCAGTATGGACGCCGTCGATCTCGTTATTGCATCACGGTACGTTGCGAGTTTCGGGTGTTCAAGGATTATCGTGGCATCAACATTGCTCACCCGGAATTTACCGGCATGGACCATGTCACAGATCTCGGAGAGAAGGTTCCTGCTTCTGATGTTCCGGTAACGGGGGTCGCTGTCCGGAAAGTGCCGTCCCAGGTCTCCGGCTCCCAGTGCCCCGAGGATCGCGTCCCCGATGGCATGGAGAAGAACATCGGCGTCGGAATGTCCCAGAAGACCCTTATCGTGAGGTATCTCCACTCCGCCGAGATACAACGGGCGCCCTTCCACAAAACGGTGGCTGTCATAACCGAACCCGGTCTTCATGCTCCAAACTCCTGAATATCGCCCCACGGCATCACCTTCCCCCGGTTCCCCGTCCTCGGCTTCGGCAAGAAGCCCCGCCAGCAGAAGATCGTCCTCCGTGGTGATCTTTATATTTCGGTATGATCCTTCCATGACCCTGACCGGGTGTCCCATGCGTTCCACAAGTCCGGCGTCATCGGTCCCGTAGAATCCATCCTGGTAAGCTTTTCGGTATGCCTCGGCGAGTATTTCCCTTTGAAAGGCCTGCGGCGTTTGAATGAATCGAAGGGTTTCCCTGTCCGGTGTATCCAGTACCACCCCCCCGGTACCGACGGCCTTGACCGTATCACGGACCGGAACCGCCAAAGCGGCTGCACCGAAGCGGACCGCCTCCGCTATTACCTGTTCGATAAGGGCAACATCCACGAATGGACGGACCCCGTCATGGATCACAACGATATCGGCCTCGTCACCAACGGCACCGAGCCCGTTTCTGACCGAATCCTGCCGCGCCGCTCCCCCCGCCACCACATCGATGACCTTCGTCCTGGGCTGCACTCCGACGATGGAGTGCCGGACGTGCTCCATATCACCCTTCGGCACGACGAGCACGATACGGGTTACCGATGATGCCTGCTCGAAACGGCTGATCGTCCGTGAAAGTACCGGCATTCCCCCCAGGTTGATAAACTGCTTCGGCACCGGTGTGTTCATTCGCTTGCCTGAACCACCGGCAACGATTATTGCAACGGTCCTCATTTCATCGGCCTCCGCCGCGGCGGTTCACCCGGGTGTTCTTTTCCGAATGATAAAATGCCCGGGACCGCCGAAGCATCCCGGGCGTCACTGTGTCAAACGGAGCAGGAAGACCTACGGTACGACATCCTTCATGTCCGTGAATATCATCCGCCCTGCCGTTGTCTGCAGAACACTCGTAACGGTTACCTGAACGTTCTTTCCCTGATGACGGATCCCGTTATCGACGATGACCATCGTTCCATCATCGAGATAGGCGACTCCCTGTCCCTGTTCCTTGCCTTCCTTTATTACCTTGACGACCATCGTCTCACCCGGCAGGACGACGGGTTTCAGGGCGTTCGCGAGCTCGTTGACGTTGAGAATTTTTATTCCCTGCAGTTCGGCTATCTTATTGAGATTGTAATCATTGGTTACAATCTTCCCCTCCTGACGTTTCGCCAGCTCCACGAGCTTTGCATCGACCCCCTTGAGCTTCGGGAAATCGATATCGACGATTTCGACATCTATTCCCGGGATTTTCTGCATCCGGTTGAGAATGTCCAGGCCTCTTCTCCCCCGCGACCGTTTCATGTGGTCCGATGAATCGGCTATCTGCTGCAGCTCATCAAGCACGAACCTGGGAACGACCAGGCTTCCCTCGATAAAACCCGTATCACAGATATCGGCCAGGCGACCGTCAATGATGACGCTGGTGTCAAGGATCCTGCATTTGTTGCATTCGTCTTCGGTTTCATGGGAACCGAGAACGGCTATGTTCAGCTCTTCAGTTTTCTTTGCACCGAGAAACAGACCGAGATACCCGAAAATAAAGATGAACAGAAGGTAGAGATACTCCCAGGGAATGATCGTCCGGCTTTGAATTTCCGGGATAAGCTGAAGACCGTATACGAGAAGAAACGTGATGAGAAATCCCGTTATCAGCCCGAGAGCCCCGCCGATAATGACCTTTATCGACAGTTTCAGAATGGTTTTCTCAACTTCGATGACAAGAAGCGCCACGATGAGCCCTGCGACAATACCCAGCATGGCGGTGGGAGATCCATAATACTCAAGGGCGATAAAATAACCGCTGAGGGAACATGCTAAGATTAATAAAAGCCTGATAATAAATTGAAACATTTTTCCCCTTCCTTTCATTTTTAATAATTTTCAAAGAACCGATGAATGTGCTGCAACCACAAGTAAGATAAGTTAATAATGAATGATGTCACCACAAAAATCAAAGATCGGTAATAAAAAAGGCCTGTTCCGTAAAAATTTCCACGGCTGTTGCATGCGCATCGGGAGGAAAAATGAGGATGATTCATGCATGCATCGCCATGATGAGGGGGAAAGCCCGGCACCGCATGGGGACTTTTTACAAAAATGTCAATGAATAAAGAGATCAATTATTGAAAATAGCGCTGAGTTCCCGTTCGATCTTTCCTTCATCACTCTTGGTCGCAATGGATATTTCCTTTACAAGGAGATTCTTCGCCGTATCCATCATCTTTCTTTCTCCGAAAGAAAGGTCCTTGTCACATTTGAGGGTCAGAAGGTCTCGGAGAACCCGCGCAATCTCGTACACGGAGCCTGTTTTTATCTTTTCCCAGTACTCCTTGTATCGCTTGTTCCAGGTCTGCTTATCGACGATAATATCTTTTTCTTTCAATATCTCAAAGATCTTCGGTATTTCCTTTGCGGAAATGACTTCCCGTAATCCGACCGATTCGGCACCGTTCTGGGGGATCATGATCTTTGCGTTGTTTCCGAGGATCTTCATGACATAGAAATGCTGCTTGCTGCCCATTATCTCCTTGTTTTCGATAGCTTCTATGATCCCGACGCCGTGTGCCGGGTAGACAGCCATATCACCAATCTTAAACATTCCCGTTTATGCTCCTCAGTGATTTAACGAACTATTACTCATACCATAATTAACCGTTTCAGTCAATTAAATCATCACTGAGCAGGCATGAAAGGGAATTTTATCTTGACTTTGAAAATGGGAATATATTAAACATGCTGACTTATGAAATTTGACGGGCCTGTGCCGACGGGCCGCCCGAACATCACCGAGGGAAGGATCTTCAATGGCAAAGTATGAATCGAGGAATCTCAGGAACATCGCGATAGCAGGTCACGGTGGAACGGGAAAAACATCGCTCTGCGAATCTATGATGTTTGTCAGTGGAAAAACGGATAAGCTCGGCCGTGTTGACGACGGCTCCTCCTCACTCGACTTTGAGCCGGAAGAGCAAAAGAGACATATATCGATCAACCTCGCCGTCAATTTCTTCGACTGGAGCAAGAGAAAGATCAACATAATAGACACTCCCGGTGACAGCAACTTTTCCTTTGATATGAGATACGGTCTTCGTGCCGCCGACAGCGCGGTGATCGTCATCGACGCTTCGAGCGGTGTCGAGTTCCAGACCGAGAATGTCTGGCGATACGCCGATGAACTGAAACTTCCCCGTATCGTCTATATCAGCAAGATGGATCGAGAACGGGCAGATTTCTTCTCGGCCATCAAGAGCGTGAATCAGGTTCTGGGCAGAAAGATCACCATCTGCTATCTCCCCATCGGAGCGGAGCAGTCTTTCAGGGGTCTTATAGACCTGATCACTATGAAGGCCCTTCTCTACGACGGCCCGAAACCGAAAAAGGAAGACATCCCGGCAGACCTGATGGAGACGGCGCAAAGTTACCGGGAATCGATGGTGGAGGATATCGCCGAATGCGACGAAGAACTGATGGAAAAATATCTTGATGAGGGAGAACTTTCGATCGAGGACATCGAGCGTGGACTGCGCAAGGGCATTCATTCGGGTGAACTGGTTCCGGCCATTTGCGGTTGCTCTCTCGCTGCAACGGGAATCTCCGAACTCATTGACATGATAGTTGAATATCTCCCGTCCCCTGTCGATCGGGGTCCCCTGTCCGGGCGAAAACCGAATTCAGATGACAGGGAGGAACGGTTACCTGACGAGTCAGCACCGTTTTCGGCGCTCGTCTTTAAAACAATCGCCGATCCCTACGCCGGCAAATTGACGATCTTCCGGGTTTATTCCGGCACACTCACATCTGACTCGAACTTCTATAATGCGACGAAAAAACTGAGCGAGCGCCCCGGCAATTTATTCTACCTGGAAGGAAAGACCCAGAAGCCGGCTGAATCTCTTATCGCCGGAGACATCGGCGTCGTTGCCAAGCTCAAGGAAACAGCCACGGGAAATACCATGTGCGACGAGAAAACCCCTATCATCTATGATCCCGTGCCGCCCATTAAGGCCGTCGTTTCCTACGCGGTGGAACCCAAGTCAAAGGGTGACGAAGAAAAGATCGTATCATCCCTGAACAGATTGACCGAGGAAGACCCGACCCTTTCCATCAGGCGAAACGACGAAACGAAAGAGACGATTCTTTCCGGCGTCGGGCAGGTGCATATTGATGTTACGGTGGAAAAGCTGAAAAGAAAATTCGGCGTTGAGATGACCTTCCGAAAACCGAAGGTCCCATATAAGGAAACGATCAAAGGCAAGACAAATATTCAAGGCAAGTATAAGAAGCAGTCCGGGGGACGGGGTCAGTATGGTGACGCCTGGCTCGATATCGAACCGATGCCCCGTGGCGAGGGATTCGAATTTGTCGATAGGATCGTGGGAGGTGTGGTGCCACGACAGTACATTCCCGCCGTGGAAAAAGGCATCGTTGAAGCCATGGAGGAAGGGATTATCGCCGGGTATCCTGTTGTCGACGTCCGGGTATCCCTTGTTGACGGCTCTTACCACACCGTGGATTCATCGGAAATGGCATTCAAGATAGCCGCATCAATGGGCTTCAAGAAAGGGTTCATGCAGTGCCAGCCGACACTGCTCGAACCGATCGTTAATATCACCATAGAGATCCCCGACGATTATACGGGGGATATCATCGGTGACCTCAACAGCCGCAGGGGACGGGTCCTTGGAATGGACAAGGAAGGGCGAATCCAGATCATCCGCGGGCAGGTCCCCCTTGCCGAGATTCTCGACTACGCGCCGGACATGACATCAATGACAAGCGGGCGGGGAACGTTCTCCTATGACATCTCCCATTACGAAGAGGTCCCGGCGCATCTTCAGGAAAAGGTCATCGCGGAGTCCCAGAAAAAGAAGGAGGAATGACCTCCCCTTGTTCTCGGCCGCCATCATAACAGTCAGCGATAAGGGGTCCCGCGGCGAGAGAGAAGACCTGAGCGGGAAAGAGATCATGGACCTGTTGAAGGAGACGCCTTTTCAGGTTGTTGCCTATGAAATCATTCCGGACGACACCGACAGGATAGAAACAACCCTTATCGAATATTCCGACGGGAAAAACATAGATCTTATCATTACGACGGGAGGCACGGGCGTTGGTCCCCGCGATGTTACGCCCGACGCTACCCGGCGCATCATGGACAAGGAGATTCCCGGCATGGCTGAAGCCATGAGGCGGGAAAGCATGAATAAAACGCCTCACGCCATGATATCGAGGGCGTTGGCGGTAATCAGAAAAGAAACGCTCATCATCAATCTGCCCGGAAGCCCCCGGGGCGCGCGGGAAAACCTTCAGGTCATCCTTCCCGCGCTGAAACATGCCGTTGAAAAGATCAAGGGAGATGAATCAGATTGTGCTTCCTGAGGTATCGGAGCATGTTTTCTCTGTGGGTACCGGCCCAGTAGACCCTGCGGCACCGGGGACACCGGAGAAAACTTTCCTGCGTCTGAAAGACGTACGGCGGAACCAGCCCTTCCGCATCCTGCCGGGGCATGTCTTCAAGATGGATGTTGCAGTGAAGGCAGAGGGTCAGCATATTCCGCGGGTCCGGATGAAGGGAGAGCCCGTGCAATACTTCCGCGACCTGGTCCACCGGCCGGTCCGAGCGGATGAGAAGCATGCTGCCGAGGTAATCCCTTCGGGTCATGTCCCTTCGCCTGGTGAGAACCGTTCGATCCTCCCGAAGGCCGCGGTTCAGCAGCGTCCTATCGATCCCGCCCCGGCTGTAGACCGTATCATACCCCAGGATGCGCAGCAGCTTGACCAGTTTTCCAAGGGTAGGATCGGCTATGAATTTCATTGAAATACTAAACTTTGGAGGCCTCACCACCTGAATTCACAGGAAGAGTTTCACCCTGCGGTTGCTGTCGTTTCAGCAGCCGTATTCGTTTCTCAAGTCTTTTGACCTTCCAGGATAGCCGGAAACGCTCGAACACATTCAGAAATGCCGCAAGGATGAAACCCGCGCCGAAGGATATGAAGATGAGCAGATAGAGATGTATGGTATATCCCTCCATGCCATAGTAGGTCAGGGTCACGAGGGTATTGTTCTCCAGAGAAAAAGTGATGAAAAAAAGCATGACTATCATACCGATAACAACATAGATAAACTTCATCTCAGACCTCCTCGTAATTTTGAAAACAGGGCAATAAAACACTCCGTGTCGTTTCAATGTCTTCAGGAATGACCCTCACCTCTCCTAAAACCGTCGTAAAGTTCGTATCACCGATCCAACGCGGAACGATATGGAGGTGAAGATGACAGTCCACGCCGGCGCCGGCGGCTTTACCGAGATTGATGCCGATATTGAAACCTTCCGGATTCATTGCCTGTTTCAATATCCCGATGCATCGATCGGTCAGGTTCATCATTTCCTGTTTCTCTTCGGCCGTCATATCCGAGATCTCGCAGATATGACGGTAAGGGATCACCAGGAGATGCCCCGTCGTATAGGGATATTTGTTCATCATCACATAGCAGGACCGCCCCTCGAAAAGCACCAGGCGTGCGTCCCGTATCGAGTTCTCACAAAATATGCAGCCGTCAGGCTTCGAACTCTTCAAGTACTCCATCCGTCCGGGGGAAATTATGACATCCATATTGCCGTCACCGGGTTTTATAATACCCGTCTCTTTATTTTATTTCAACAATACAACCCTTGATGGTATCACCGACTTCCAGTATTCCGACTGAATTGAAAGGAGCGAAGCGGCGGTCCGTGGGTGATCCGGGGTTGAAAAAAAGTATGTCATCGATGACCGTATTTACTGGTCGATGGGTATGACCGTAAACGATACAATGAATATCCTCGAATTCACCCAGCAATTTCTCCTCCATCCCGAAGGGTGACCCCCATCCGTGTATAAGTCCTATATGGTGGTTGTTGACCTCGACCACCTGTTTTTCCGGGAGTACCGTGCACAGGGATTGCGGGTCCATATTTCCCCTGACCGCCAACACCTCTCTGTCACCGAAGGCGGAGAGAATATCGAGAGAGATCAGGTCTCCCGCGTGAAAGACCATGTCCACATCGTTGAAATGCTGTTCTATGATCTGTTCAAACCACGGATTGCGTTGTGTCAGATGCGTATCCGAAACGACACCGATCTTTATCGTTTTCATTGTCTGTGTGGCATTACCATCATCCCGGGTTAAAAGACAAGAATTATTTTACTAACCTTTTGGTTTGACTTTTCTTCTGTCTATGGATAGAGTATTTATCATGGTTTCAGGGGGAAGAACGGTCAGACATGCTTGAAAAAGCACTCGAAAACATTGCCGAAAAAATATTGAACCTTGACGAGGCATCTCTCAGCACCCTCTGGGAAAAATACCGGCAGCGGATGGAATCTTTTGATACGTCCCGTGAATGGGAAAAAGCGGTCATTATCTTCTTTATCATCAATGCCGTCCGGGTAAAGAACCACATATTCAACGATCAGGTGACGCAGAATCAGGGCGGAAAAAAAGAGCCCGGGAAAACTCTGTCGACCACAAAGGACATCCCCTATCTGAAGCGCATCAAGTAATGCAAAGAGACACCGACCTCCAGAGAATCAGGCACCTCCGGGATTTGATCACCTATCACAACGAGCGATACTATCAGCTTGACGATCCCGAGATAAGCGACTCCGAATACGACCGGCTGATGCAGGAGCTCATATCCCTCGAGAGCCGCTATGCCGGTGAAATAGATGTTTCCGACTCACCCACGCAACGGGTCGGCGCGCCGCCGCTGGAAAAATTCGAATCGTCGGTCCATCTGATCCCCATGCTGAGCCTGGCAAATGCCTTCAACGAAGACGATATCATTTCCTTTTATGAAAGGACCCGGCGGTTGCTCGAGACCGGCGATACCATACCCTTCGTTGTTGAACCAAAACTTGATGGTATTGCCGTAAATCTAACGTATGTAAAGGGTTATTACTCGATTGGATCAACCCGCGGTGACGGCTACCGGGGTGAAAACGTGTCGGAGAATATACGGACGATACGGTCGCTTCCCCTGAAATTCCGGAATTCATCTCACCATGCGATCCCGGAGAAGATCGAGATCCGCGGTGAGGTGATCATATCCCGGGAATCCTTCAAGGCCATGAACCGGGCGAGGCTTCGGAACGGCGAACCACCCTTTGCTAATCCGCGTAACGCCGCCGCCGGTTCACTGAGGCAACTCGACTCCCGTGTCACGGCGCGCCGGCCTCTCGACATTTTCTGTTATGCCGTGGGTGCCATAGAGGGAATGACCTTTACATCACAGTGGGAAATACTCCAGACCTTGCGTGAATGGGGATTTCCGGTAAACCCACGCGTCCGCCGCGCCGGCGATATAGAGGAATGCATCCGGTATTATCACGAAATTGCGGCAGAGAGAGAACATCTTCCCTACGAGATCGACGGCATCGTCATCAAGGTGGACTCCCTGCCGTTTCAGGATCGCCTTGGTACCGTTTCTCGAAGCCCGCGGTGGGCCCTGGCCTGCAAATTCGAGGCGACACAGGCGACAACGGTCATCGAGCGTATACAGGTCCAGGTCGGAAGGACCGGTGTCCTGACGCCGGTGGCGATCATGCAGCCCGTTTCGGTGGGCGGCGTCGTTGTCAGCAGGGCAACGCTTCATAATCAGGACGAAATAGACAAGAAGGACATCCGCGAAGGTGATACCGTCATTGTTCAACGGGCGGGCGATGTCATTCCGGAAGTGGTCAAATCCATCCCCTCGCGACGAACGGGTCGTGAGGTCCCCTTTCATATGCCACCAGAGTGCCCGGTCTGCGGCACCCCTGTCGTGAAGCTGGAAGGAGAGGCGGCACATCGCTGTATCAATATGGATTGCCCCGCTCAGATACAGGAACGGATAACTCACTTTGCATCACGGGGAGCAATGGATATCCGGGGCCTCGGGGAAAAGCTCGTATCTCAGATGCTGGAAAAGGGGCTTATCGCCGATCCCGGAGACCTCTATTATCTCACCAGGGACCAACTGTCCGGACTTGATCGGATGGCCGAAAAATCGGCGGAAAATCTCCTGCATGCCATTGAGGCATCAAAAGCTCCGTTCCTGGAGCGGTTCATATTCGCTCTGGGGATACGCCATGTGGGGGAACACATCGCAATGGTCATCAGCAGGCGCTTCGGGTCTCTCGCCGCCATCATGAACGCATCACGGGAGGAACTCCTGGCCGTCCCCGAAGTCGGACCCGAGGTTGCGGGCAGTATCCTGGCCTTTTTCGGTCATGAAAAGAACCGGGGTGTCATCAACAGGCTCCTGGCGGCGGGTGTACACCCCCGGGAACGGCAACCCGACAGGGGGGCATCTTCACCCCTGGTCGGGAGAAGCTTCGTGCTGACGGGAAGCCTTAAGGCATTCAGCCGTGGCCGCGCCAAGGAACTGATAGAATCACGGGGAGGCACCGTTTCATCGGCGGTCTCGGCAAAGACCTCCTGTGTTGTCGCAGGGGAAGCCCCCGGCTCGAAGCTTGTCAAGGCGAAGGAACTCGGCATTACGATACTGACCGAGGAAGAATTTCTGCAACTTCTCGGAGCGGAACAGGATCATCTGCAATAAAGGATTACGGATTATGGATTACGGATTACGGGGCACAGGCAAATGACGAAACGGGTACATGTGTATATAAGCGGCCGCGTCCAGGGTGTTTTCTTCCGGTCCGAAACGAACGATGCTGCACAGCGGCTTGGAGTGACCGGCTGGGTAAGAAATCTTCGTGACGGAAGGGTCGAGGCGCTTTTTGAGGGAGACGACGGCGCCGTGGAACAGATGGTCGCCTGGTGTTCGCAGGGACCGGCGCTTTCCCTTGTCGACCATGTTGAAACCATCGAGGAGGAATACCGGGGGGAATTTAGCGATTTTAATATCCGGTATTGAGAGCATGCTGCCTGGATATGCTCTTTTTGAAATGATGGGCCTAAGGGATCGGAATTCGTGAACCGCAATTCGGAATATTTTTTTCGCTTCACGTTTAATACCTTACGTTGCATGCATCACGATTTACAATTTTTTTATCACATCTGTCGATTTGGCCCTCTGTAGCTGTCGATATTGACAACGTGGTAACAAAAGTCTATGTATGAATTTCACCAATTTAGCTTGACCATCATCCCTCCCGATGCTATGAATTTATGCGATACAGGGTGCGGTGGGAAAAGCGACCCCGCCGGTAATGATCGAGGGGATCCATGCAAAAATCCAACGGAATGAAATCTTCCCTGCTGGTGACGATGCTGATACTTATAAGCACCATCCTGTTCTTTGCTCAACCGGTTCATGCCGATGACTGGCGCTATGCCCTGGGAATCAGCTACATGAACGTCTATTCTGAATTAGCAGATACCTTTGAAAAAAATTTGGATTACGCCGGCGTCTCGGATACAGAAGAAGGTGCAATTCCGGCAGGTATTAATTTCCAACCATATTTACAGTTTGATAACGGCATGCGGATCGGTGTCGGTCTCGGCCCATGTTCATATATGTATGGGAATGTGGACTATATAGACACACCGGTAAATTTTAATGTCGGCTATACATTTAATAATTCAGGATCAATTTCACCCTATTTCAGGATGGGGTTTATCCGACACATTATCGCCGGCGATTACGTCAAGGGCACCGATCCCGGTTTCTTCGGAGCTGTCGGTGTTGAATTTCTCAGAGATAGATCGATCAGCTACGGACTGGAAATGGTCTATGATACATGTGAGATCAGGGCAGAAAGTAAAAAGGAAATTCGATGGACAGATATAACCGGTACGGCCCAGGTTTCAACTTTCGTGTCATCAAAAACCGAAAGATACAAAGTGGCACTCTCATTCAACTTTTATGTTATTTTTTAGGCCCTTCTATTTTTCACATCTGTGTCATCCAGAATATTGATTTTCTATAATTCTCATTGATTTTTTTACCGGATTCTGTATGTTTTGCCTCAGTGCAATACGAAGCATGCAGGTCACGGGATCCGGAGCCACAAACGATGAAAATAAAATTCTTTACCGTTGGCGGAACAATAGACAAGATATATTTTGACCGTAAGAACACCTATGAAGTAGGGGAATCCCTCCTGAACGAGATACTTCGTGAGGCGAACGTCGGTTTTGAATATGAAATAGAATCGGTTCTGAAAAAGGACAGCCTCGACTTCACCGATGAAGACCGCCTGATCATCCACGGGAAAATTTCGAGCGAGCCGGAGCGATTGATCGTTATCACCCATGGCACAGACACCATGGTGGAAACCGCCCGGGTCCTTGAAGACATCCGCGATAAGGTCATCGTCCTGACAGGCTCAATGCAACCGGCGCGGTTCAGAACAAGCGACGCCGTCTTCAATGTGGGAAGCGCCATAGCGGCCGTCCAGTCAAAACCGCCCGGCATCTATATCGCCATGAGCGGAACCATCTTTGAGTCACACCGGGTCAGAAAGAACGTCGACAAGGGCTGTTTTGAGGAAATCTGATATGGTTCCCGATCCTGCTTACTTCCTGCCGCCTGTTTAAATCGCCGGTGACAATTCAATTTTTATGAGATCCTCAGCTACCTGAAGGTCACCATGGCAGGCGGTCCAGCATTGCGCTGCCACGTCCACCTGGTCGCACTCTGGGAACAGGTGGGTCAGGGCAAGCTTGCCCACGCCCGCTTCAGAGGCGATCAACCCCGCCAGGGATGGTGTCAGGTGTCCCGTTATCTTCATCTCATCTGGCATGGCTGATTCGCACACGATCAGGTCGGCGAATGCAGTAATTTTTTTCTCTGGTAATGTACATGATTTTCAAATAAAGGAAATGTCCATGACTCCCTGGTTTCTCTTTACTGTTGGAGCGCTCGTTCTTTTCGGTGTTCAGCGCTTCCTGTACAAGGTTTCCGCTGAACGAGGATGCAATACGGCATGGACGAGTTTCGCCTTCATGGGTACCGTGGCGGCCCTCAGTACCGCCTTTTTCATTGCCACTGCTCAAAAGGTGGAAGGATTCGCCTTTTTTATCATCATTTCCTTTGTCAACAGCGCCACTTTTCTTACGGGAACAATGACAACCATGGAGGCGTTGAAACGGGTCCCCGCAAGCATCGCCTACCCCTTGATACGACTGAACACGGGTATCGTGGTCATTTTTTCGGTCCTGTATTTCAAGGATGACCTGTCCCCCTGCCAGGTCGGAGGAATCCTTCTGGCAATGGTCGTCATCTTGCTCCTTGCGGGCCTTGACGATGAGCGAAAGAATTCGCGGGGAGAAACGCGCGCCGGGCTGCTGCTCGTTTTCGTTGCGTCCCTGGCGGGAGCGATCGCCGCGATATCAAGCAAGTTCGCCGCCCTTCACACCAATATCCTGGGATTCATGGCCCTCTCGTACCTGATGAGCATGGTCTTTTCCTTTGCCTTGAGAAACAGGCTTCAAAGAAACGGGGAAAACGGCTGCGCCGGCGAAGCCCTGCGTATCGGGTTTTTCATGGGATTGGTCAATTTTCTCGGGTTCTACTCGCTCCTTCGCGCCCTGTCCATGGGCCCTCTGTCGCTTATCATATCCATAACAGGGATGTATTTCATTGTGGCGATCATACTTTCCCTTATCTTCTACCGGGAACGGTTGACCTTCACGCGGGTGTTCGCAATTATCCTGACGGTCCTTTCGATCGTCCTGATGAGAATGTAGACCAATTCCTTTCCGCAGGCCTTTCTTACGCCCCCGTGAGAAAGCGACGGGGGTTTTCGATCATCATGGTGTCGATCTGGTCCTGCGTAACGCCGGCTTTAAGCAATGCCGGTATAATGTTTTCAAAAATGTTCGTCGGGCTCCAGCGGGGCATCACCATACTCACGATCTCGGTAACACCCGGCCTTCCAAGCCAGTGATTCACCCAGTCCTGTGAAATCATGATCTGGTGAGCGTATCCCACACCAAGGAGGCCGATCAGGCAGGCTTTCCGCCTCTCATCGGTCGGCGCCCCCGCGAGTCCTTCTATACCGAAACGATCGAAAGAGATATATACTCCCTTTTCAAGAACGTTCATCAGGTAATTGATATCCGTATTACCGCCGATATGGCCAATGGCGATCCGTTTCGGATCCGCCCCCTCGCTGATGAGAAGGTCCGCCTGTTCCGGTCCCATTGTTCCCTCTTCCGTATGTGTGATTATCGAGACCCCCTCTTCCCTGGAAACATGTGCCGCCGCTTTGAAGAACATTTCTTCGTAAGCGGTTATCGTCCCCTTGCTTGAGGCCAGCTTGAAGACGGATGGTTTTATGCCCGTTTCTCCGATGCCCTCGGTGACCTCTTTTTTGAACATCTCCTGTATCTGGGCAACCCCGTCGCCAAGCTGACTCCGCAATTTGAAATAAGCGGACGCGCCTTCCGCCTCGGAATAGAAACCGCTTGAGCAGATAATGTTCATGCCGGTCTTCTCGGCTATCTCTCTGAGAATTTCAGGATTCCGGCCGGTTTCATTCGGTGTTGCATCAACGATGGTATTGACACCATGAGCCCGTACCTTTTCTACCATTTCGAGCCCGGCCTTCAGGCACCCTTCCCGGTCAAAGGGGCCAAGTGTCACATCCCCCGACCATCCGGGGTATCCGAACAGGAAATGCTCATGGACGAGCGTCCTCCCCAGTTCTTCGGCTGAAACAGGCCCTAAGACAGTATTCACCTTCCCCATCATGTCACCTCCTTTTTCCGCACACCGTGCAGTATCTTCTCAATCCTTACCCTTACATCTTCTTGAGTTCATCCTTCATGATCTTCCCCCCGGGATTCTTGGGGAGCATCATTTCCGAAAATACGACATAGTCGGGCACCTTGAACTCGGCGATCTTTCCCTTACAGAACTCCTTGACCTCATCTTCCGTCAGGGTCTCTCCCGGGACGGGCCAGATGACGGCCTTTATCTTCTCACCGAGGACCTTGTCGGGGACACCGACCACCCCGACCTCAAGGACCTTCGGGTGCTGGCTTATGAGGTTCTCGAGCTCAACGGAATAGACATTTTCGCCACCGCGGCATATCATGCTCTTGATGCGATCAATGATGAACGTATACCCGTCATCATCCATATAGGCCACATCTCCCGTCAGGAACCAGCGCCTGCCTTCCTTGTCGGTGACGAAGCTCTTCGCCGTTTCCTCAGGCAGGTTCCAGTACCCCGGGCTGATACTGGGACTTGACGCCAGGATCTGACCGGGTATGCCACGGGGCACATCCTTCATGTCCTCATCCACGATGCGAAGGAGACTGTTGCCCACGGTACCGCCCACGCTTCCCGGCTTGGCAAGCACGGTCTCCACATCGCCCCCCATGAACAGCAACCAGCCGACGGAAGCTCCCTCGGTAAAGCCATATCCGTTACCGATCTTCGCATTCGGAAATTCTCCGGAAAGTTTATTGCAGATCTCGGGCGGCATCGGAGAGCCTCCTTGCATGATATATTGAAGGTTGTTCGCCTTGACAAGTTCCTGGTATCGGGGCTGAAGGCTGAGGATCCAGTACATGGCCGTGACCATGACGCTGAAGTTGAGTTTTTCTTCTATCAGGAGATCGAGCACCTGTTGTGGATTGAAGGTGGTTGTCGCGACGGCGCTTGCCCCCATGAGGTTGAGGTTGACAAGCGTATGCAGTGTGGTGACGTGAAAGAAGGGTGTCACGATGAGTTGCCGCCAGGCACTGAGATCGGCTTCATCATCATAGATCCTGGCCAGCGAGTATTTGCAGTTCATCGCGTTGTTGACGACGGCCCGGTGCAGCGTGATTGTTCCCTTCGGCCGTCCCGTCGTCCCCGATGTATAGATCAGGCTGCAGATGTCGCGTTCGTTCACATCGACATACACCTCTCTCGGTGCCTCTGTCTCCATGAGCTTTGCCAGCGGAATTGAACCGTTCTTCTGTTCCCTGCCGGATATGAACAGGCGTTTCAACCCCGGCAGCTTTTCAGGAATGTGCTTGACCGTTTCCCAGAGCGGTGCCTCTATCGCGGCGGCGATGCATCCGCTGTCGATGAACTGGCGTTCGACCTCGTCGCCGGCGAGGCGTGCGTTGATGATCACCGATATCGCCCCTATCTGTGACAGGGCGAGATACATGACGAATGCTTCCGGAATATTGTTCATCATGATGGCGACCCGGTCGCCCTTTCGAATCCCGTAATCCTTCATCAGTGAAAAGGCAACATTGTTCACCACGGAATCGAACTGATTATAGGTCCATCGAATATTGAAATCGGGGAAATAGAGCATTTCCCGGTCACCGAACCGGGCAGCACCCTCTTTCATGACCTCCGTCAGCGTTCCATAGCGCTGCGCCCAGACATCCTGTACTTCGTTTTCGAAACCGACGGTAATGACCCCCTCTTTCGGCCACCGGTGAGGTGGTTTTATCCCTCCCTTTTCGACATTCTCCGGCATTCCTGTCCCTCCTTTCGGTCGTTGGGAAAAACGGTGAGTATTTTATGAAACCAAACACATGTTAACGCCGACAACATTCCGATCACCCATTTCCCGGAAAATCGGAAGATCAATCTGAGACCATGCGTAAGAGACAATAAGAAGAGATATTAAGCGACTTGTCAGTAAAACGGTTTTCCCGGTTCGAAGCACGCGGCGCGAGATGCATTCTGATAACCGCCCGAACAGCGCCGCTCCTGAAGGTTCAGCCGTCAGGAGCAATAAATGCTTCTCTTGAACCGAATCGATCACCTCCCGGTTCGTCACGCTGTAAGACTGGTAATTGGAAGAAACCGTCATGTGGCATGAAAAGGCCGGTTCTTTCATGACGGAACGCATAAGAAATACGGAAGATATCGAATTTTGTCAAGTGATGATTGAATATTCAGCATCCGGGGTTCTCTGTGGCGTCTCTTTTTCTCCAGTATTCACCATTGTGAGTTCTTTCAAAAACCACACTGCCGATAATAACCTCAACCTCCATTCTTACAGGGATCTTGAGCTGGTCGGCGGTGACCCATATCTCAAGCTTTTTTTCGGGGCTCTTCTTGAAAACACCGCCGAAGTGTTCGAGACTTGGTTCAATTTTATAGGTATCGTAATGGATACCGTCGACTTCTATAGTTTCCCTGGCCGTAACACGGGCAATACCCTCTACGGATTTTTTCCCATCGGTCACTGGAAACCGGACCACATCACCGACACCGAAATCATGAAGCCGGAACGCATAATACACCGAAAGCGGATCGAAAGAACCTGCCAGCACCGGCACCGGTTCCTCGGTCTTACCGAAGTTTGAATAGCACACTTCCTGCCGCTCCCAGTCAAATTGAACGACGATATCGCGTTTTTCTCTGCCCTCGTTGCGTCTTTTATACAAAAGTGAGTGCGTCATGCCAAGGTCCGTGTAGGAATCATATCTGTCCCTGACCTTGTATATCAGATCAACGAATGAATTTGTGCGGGCGGTAAATACGAAATGACGTGCGGGCTCACCGTTCAGCTCCGTCAGGGACCGGATTTCCAGGGAACCGGTACCGGCGGGGATGAAATTCCATCTGGCACTGAAACATATCTTCTCCCCCGGTGGAAATGGAAGCGAATCTTCGAGGGCACCGGCTGAACCGGTAACACCAAAAAGAAGGACTGCGGCCAGTGCGTTGACAAATACGGACAACCTCATGGGGATACCTCTTGTTATGAGGGGTACTGTGCGTTCAGTATATCATCTTCCACGGTAAAACCGAAACCGCGAGTTCCGGGATCATCTTTTCTTGACTCCCGCTCCCGCACCGTGTATTGTCGCCCCCTGCCAATAAATTCCAGTGTTCAGACGTTCCATGGAAAAAACATCGTTCAAGTCAGACATCATTCTTCTCACAACAGCGGTCATCTGGGGGTTTGCCTTTGTCGCCCAGCGGGTCGGCATGGACCATGTGGGTCCCTTTATCTTTAACGGCGTTCGATTCGCCCTCGGCTGCCTTGTGCTCCTCCCCTTCATCATCATGAAAGGCGCTGGGCAATCTCAGCCCCCCGGCATGGGAGGAACGGGAAACGGAAGGTTCCTTGCCACCGGAGGTTTCCTGGCGGGATTGGCTCTCTTCGCCGGATCGTCCTTTCAGCAGGTGGGAATCGTATACACGACGGCCGGAAAGGCCGGATTCATAACCGGCCTGTACGTGGTGATCGTACCCGTCCTTGCCCTGTTTTTCAGAAAGAAAACGAACCGGGGCACCTGGCTCGGCGCATTCCTTGCCGCCGCCGGATTGTACCTGTTGAGCGTGACTGAGCAGTTCACCATTGACTTCGGTGACGTTCTCGTGTTGATCGGATCGGCCTGCTTCGCCGCGCATGTCCTTGTGATCGGCTGGCTTTCACCAAGAGTGGATTCACTGAAACTCGCCGTTATTCAATACGCCGTTGTATCCTTTCTGAGCACCGGGATCTCCGCCGTTTTCGAGGACACCACCCTTCAGGGTCTTTCCGGTGCCGCTACTGCCATTCTCTATGGAGGAGCCATGTCCGTCGGGATCGCCTATACCCTTCAGGTGATCGGCCAGAGAAAGGCACACCCGGCCCATGCATCGATCCTTCTGAGCATGGAATCTGTTTTTGCCGCCCTGGGTGGCTGGATGCTCCTGCAGGAAACAATGAACCTCCGCCAGTTCATGGGCTGCGCCCTCATGTTTTCAGCAATGCTTGTCTCCCAGCTCTGGGGATTCTTTCAAAACCGGACAAGAAAACCATAACCTGAAGAAACTGCGATCTGCAATGGTTCACGCGTTCTGTATGCTGGATTGCCAGGAATGGTTTGCCTCTCATTCAACAATGAATCCCTTTTTCGCTGGGCCCGAAACGTTTTTGATACATCTTTGCGGCTTGCTTCAGGCGATCTCAAAACTCGCCTGCGGCTCAGACAGATGAGATCGCTGATCTTCCGCTTCGCCGAGATGTATGACAAAAACGTTTCAATGGCCGCTTCAAAAGAGATTTATTGTTGAACAAGGACCATTCCATCATCTTGCTGTTATCAAAAGAAGGAAAGCCAAATCTAGAGTTTCTCCAGTCCGAGTGCCGCCGCCCCCATGAGGACGGCCTTTCGGTTCATGATGACCTTCACGGGGATCTTCCTGAGAAGGCCGGTGAATCTCCCCTTTGCCGTAAAGGTCTTCAAAAAGCATTCGCGATACAGTTCATCCGGTATCAGCGGCGGAATACCGCCGCCCAGGTAGATGCCGCCGAGGGCGAATACCTTCAGAGCGAAATTTCCAGCTTCCGCTCCGAGAATGGACAGGAACAGCTTCAGCGTCGCGCGACAGAGAAAACAGGGACGCGATTCACCGAGGGCGGACCTGATTATCAATGCCCCGGCATCGTCTGTTTCAGCCATTTCCTGCTGAAACCACCGTGGCTCCTCTGCGTAACCGATGTCCCTGAGAAACTCATAAAGAAGCCTCATGCCGCCGCCTGAGCAGACCCTTTCGCAGCTCACATGCTCAAAACGCTTTCCGGCAAACTGCAGGAGTTGGATCTGGATATCATCAATGGGCGCAAAGTCGGCATGGCCTCCCTCAGAAGCGTGGACATGGTACCGATCGTTCCTTTCTGTCAGATACGCTTCTCCAAGCCCCGTCCCGGGTGCCACAACGCCCGTCACTCCCGAGGCATGCGGATCACCTTCCTCGATCGTCCTCAGATCATCGCCGGCAAGCAGTGGTATGCTGTATGCCATTGCCTGAACATCATTCAGAAGCAACACCGATTCAATGGACAGATATTTTTTCAGGCTGTCCGCGGTAACCGTCCAGGGCAGATTCGTAACCTCAACAAAGGCTCCTCCCCTGACGGGACCGGCTATCCCGAAAACGGCACCATCTAAGCAAACATCGAGTCCGCTCATGAATTCATGAATCATGGGCTCAAGTCCCTCATACCGATTACTTGAATAGTGTTCTTCCCGCAGAGGTTTGCGGCTCCCCCCCTCCTTTGAAAAAATCCCGAGGATGGTCTTTGTTCCACCAATGTCACCGGCAATCAGCATAATATACCTCCTGATCACATGCCTCTCCGGCAGGCACCGCCCTGGAAGAAACCTGCCGACAGAACCGTCCGTATATTATTGATCTTCAGACTGTTTGAGAGTTTTGAGCGTTTTTACAAGCAGTTCAAGGTCGGGCCTGCCGAGATACTCATGGTAAATGAGGAGGTTCTGTTCCAGGGATTCTATTTTTTCTACTCGCGTCGGTTTGCTGTTCAGGTCTCTCATGATTCGGTCGTAATTCAGTTTCCCGATCTCCTGCATCTTTCTGATCGCTGAATCCGTCAAATCGTGTCCCGGATACCGGTCATGGAGGATCCTGAAGAAATCATAGGCCGTGAACGTGTCCGTTCCCTCGTATTCGAGGCCTTTCTGATAATAGTATTCGGGCGTTTTCGGACGCTCTTCCTCTATCTCCTCAAGTTCCCGGGTTATGGTGAGGTTCTTTTTTTTCAGCAAACGGTATCGTTTCTTCAGCTCGACAAATTCTTTTTCCAGTTCTTCCGTCTGTAGTTGAAGTTCCCTGTGTCTCGGTTCCGGGGCGGAGCAGCTCACCGTCACAATGACCGGCATACACATAAAGAGACATATGATAATTATACATTTAAACCGCACAGAGCGATCCCCTTCGCATAACACCAGATTCCGGACGTCCGTTTCACCTCGTGAAAGACGGGAATCGCAGAATCAGGTCCGTCCGTAGTCGTCCTCGATACGTTCTATGTCATCCTCACCGAAGTATTCACCGCGCTGGACCTCGATGAACACCACATCTTCCGTTCCGCCGTTCTGTAACCGGTGAACCATGCACCGCGGGATATCTATGGAATCTCCGGCGTTCAGGACCATGCTCCGCTCACCCACGGTTACCACCGCATCGCCTTTCACAACATACCAGTGTTCATCACGCTTACCATGCTTTTGGAGGCTGAACCGCCTTCCGGGATGAACGACGATTCGCTTCACCTTGTGATCCGGGTCATCGGAAAGGACCTCATAGTATCCCCAGGGTCGATGGTTTTTCATGACACTAAGCCCCCGGCGCCGTGAGCAACGGACCTGTTATTGACATTCATTGAATGCTTCTTCAAAACCCTTCATTGAGTTGGCGATCGTCCTGTCATCGACACAATAGGCTATCCTGAAATACCCTCCCCTGCCGAATCCGCTTCCGGGAACGGTCAGGATGTTCTTCTGCTGCAGGAGTTGGACAAATGCCACATCATCATCTATGGGGGAACGCGGGAAAAGGTAAAAGGCCCCCTGCGGTTTATCAAAGCGATACCCTATTGCGGCAAGGCCTTCGCAGAGCATATCCCGTTTCGTCTGGTAGATCGTCGTGTCGACCACAACACCCTGCATTTTTTCGATCACTCGCTGCATAAATGCGGGGGCATTCACAAAACCGAGAATCCGGGTAGAAAGCACGAGGCCGTCCATGAGCGTTTTCGCCCCCCCTATCCGCGGGTTCAATGCGACATAGCCGATCCGCTCACCCGGGATGGACACATTCTTTGAATAGGACGTCGCGATGATACTGTGTGCATACGCCTTGAACACGCTCGGTACCTTGATGCCGTCAAAGATAATGTCCCGGTAGGGCTCGTCGGATATGAGATAGATATCCGTTCCGAAACGCCTGTCTTTTTCCTGGAGTGCTGCGGCGAGCTCCCGGATGGAATCTTCGTCATAGACCTTTCCCGTAGGATTGTTGGGCGAATTGATCAGCACGGCTTTTGTTTTTTCCGTTACGGCCGCTGCTATTGCCTCGACATCGAGTGAAAAGTCTTCGTGGGTCGGCACGATCCGGGGGATCCCGTCAAAGTTATCGATGTAGAAACGATATTCAACGAAATAGGGTGCGGGAATAATAACTTCATCACCGGGGTCAAGCAGTGTTTTCAGCACGACGTTCAATGCGCCGCCGGCGCCGCAGGCCATGACGACATGGTCGATATGCATCTTTACACTGTGTTCTTCGCTCAGGTAGTCGGCGATTGCTTTCCGGGTACCGGGAAAGCCGGCATTCGGCATATAGGCATGAACCCCCAGGGCCACATCGTCGGCCACCTCGGCGAGAAGTTCCTTGAACCTGTC
Source organism: Deltaproteobacteria bacterium (assembly GCA_016933965.1). Taxonomy (NCBI): domain Bacteria; kingdom Pseudomonadati; phylum Myxococcota; class Myxococcia; species Deltaproteobacteria bacterium. The sequence continues at coordinate 54,710 of JAFGTS010000007.1, forward strand.
CGGTGTATCGATATGTATATTGGGGTTCCCGAGGCTGAAATCAAAGACATTCTCATCGCCCAGTTCTCTTTTTAACCTCAGCCCATCCTCGAACATCTTCCTTATCCATGAAGACTGGGACATAAAACCCTCTATTTTTCTTGAAATCGCCATACCAGCCCCTTCCCGTCTGTTTCCCTTTTCATATTTTTTATCGTGCCTTTCCGGTATATTCCCATGCCGTCTCTCAATGTGACCGGCCACTTTGTAAAACGTAAAAGGTATCTCCTTCCCACAGGCGGCGTATTATACACAGGTCAACCATCATATTCAATCAGGGATAGAAGAACCGGACGATTTATTCAAAACGGCACGCACCGTTTTCACCGGCATTGTCACGGAGCTGGTCGCCGGAAACCCCGGCCCCCTTCCTACAGCATCGGAATATCATAACGTTCCATCAACCCCGGCACAGAGGACGGCCCCCTTCGGTCGACAGCAAGGGCACAAGGCAGATATTCCAGAATGTCCTGCGCCGTCATACCGTCTTCACCGATCTCGAGAGCTGCGAGATCTCCGCTGAGACCGTGAAGATACACACCTTTCGAAACGGCCTCCTCCAAAGGTAACCCCAGGCCGAACTGAGCCGCAACGGTACCCGTGAGAACATCGCCGGACCCCGCCGTCGCCATTCCCGCATTTCCACTCATGTTTATTCTTACCCGGCCATCGGGAAATCCAATCAGGGAATGTGCCCCCTTCAGTACGATGATGGCCTTCAGGTCCGCCGCCGTTCTTTGCAGAATGCCGATCGGATCCTTTTCTATCTCTTCAACGGAAAGACCGGTCAGGCGCGACATTTCACCAGTGTGCGGGGTCAGTACGGTCGGACTTTTCCTCCGGCGAAGGATGGCTATATCGTCACAAAGGGCGGTGATCCCGTCCCCGTCGAGAACAATCGGCCTTTCGATACGGCGCGTCAGGTTCTTCATCAGGCGCCGCGTCTCATCTTCCAGGGACACTCCGGGACCCATAACAACAATGTCCATGCGCCGGGAAAGTTCCACAAGTTCGCTCTCGTTCGACAGGGCGATACTCCCTGCCGGTGTTTCATTCTGGGGGATAAAAACGATCTCGCTTCCCTTGGTCGCGATGAAGGGTGTTATCGATCGGGGCGATGCCAGTCTCGAATACCCGCCTCCCGCCTTCATGAACGAGAGCGCCGCAAAATAGGGCGCTCCGAAATACCCGGCTGCTCCCGCAATGAAGAGCGCTTCGCCGAAATCGCCCTTGTGGCCGTCCGCCTTTCGCAGGGGTGAAGGACCCGGCCGGTTGACGGACACCAGTATCTCTTTCTGATCATAGTGTTCGGGAGGGAAGGATATGTGACTGACGTAGAGGCGGCCGCAGAGTCCATACCCCGGGTAAAGCAGATTCCCCCGTTTCGGCAGACCGTATGTGACCGTGTGGTCAGCACGAACAGCGGCACCCATGACCGCTCCCGTATCTCCATTGACTCCGGAGGGGATATCGACACTGAAGACAGGTCTTCCACTCCGATTGATGAGTTCTATCACATCATGATACAGGCCGGTAACCTCCCGGGCAAGGCCGGTCCCAAAGATGGCATCGATGACGGCATCGCAGTGAACCAGGTCTTTTCCGGCAGCCGCGGCACGGGTAATGCTCTTCGTGTCCAATGGCAACCGCTGAATGATATCAAGATTCATCTTCGCGGCGCCCGTGTATTTTGTGGGATCACCGAGGATGAACACCTTCACCGTGCCACCCATGGAATGGAGTTTTCGCGCAATGACACATCCGTCTCCCCCGTTATTCCCAACCCCGCAGAAAACGACGAATTTTTTGTTCGTGCTTCCGACTTCCCGCAGGATCAGCTGACAGGTCGCCAACCCGGCATTTTCCATCAGCAGTTTTTCCTCTATTCCATATTTTAGGATCGCGACTTTGTCGAGGTTCCTCATTTCCGCAACGGAACTTACCTTCATGTGCATCCCTCCTGGATCATCGGCCGCTTTTTCCACTCAGATCCTCTTACCGGTGTGAACTCGTCCCCGTTACCGGATCGTATTTTAACTCCCCGTAAAACTGTGTGAAAATATCATGCTTCATACAAATGAGCAATCATTAACAGGACGGCGGCCTCGGGAAGGATCAGAATAACCCGTTGATTGAGAAGGGCAAGTATGATAGCTTTCACGCAAACCGGACACAGTGGAATGGCTGTGCCTGACACACGCCACAGCCGGCGCGTCATCAGGTGCTCCATCATCCATGAGGACCAGAAGGAAGGAGACGGATATGAAAAAGATACTTGTTCTGATAATAAGCGTTCTGATGCTATTCTCGTTCAGCGGCAGTGTAAACGCCTTTGAAACGGGCGGCAGTCTCATTCTGAAAGACACCCTGTTCGGAACCGTGACCGGCGCCGTCATCGGAGCCGCCGTTATGGCCTTTACGGAAGACCCGGGAGACCATCTCATGTATATCGGTTATGGCGCGGCCAGTGGCGCCATTGTGGGTATGCTGTTCGGTGTATATGAAGCAACGGCCATTGTTGAAATCGAAAAGGGAGACATGAAAATCGCTCTCCCCACGCCGCAATGGTCCTATGGCTCCGTTTCGGCACCTGACACGACGGCATCGATCGATATCGTTCGGGTCCGTTTTTAAGCACATCACCTTTATATCATAAGATTTTTATTGCACCGCCCGGCCGGACCAGGAAGGCGACGAACTTCCACCGTTGATCTCCCCGTCACGCCCGGGGAATGATGCCCTCGAAAAAACCCAGAAACGATAATGGATACAA